>CAZKFP010000197.1:0-8092 GCA_964552085.1 uncultured Steroidobacteraceae bacterium | reverse complement strand
AGGGGCAAGCGACACCGGATCACAAGATTTCGATCATGAGTTCCGGCACCGGGTTCGGTGGCTTCGGCCACATGAAGCGGACGGCAACGGTGGCTTCGGTCACCGGAGTCGGGCGCCTGTTCCTTCGGGACATTTCCGTGCCCGGCGCCGTCGAGTGGAGGTCAGGCCCGCTCCACCCGCGTTGCGTCGATCTCGTCCGCCGAGCGCAGCCGGTGGATTGCGGCGAAGCCCTCGTCGTCGAGTGACGCGAGGGAATCGGTCAGCCAGCGCTGCTGGCGCCGGAGGGCGGCCGGAGGTGGGCGGTGTCCGGGGCGCGTCGCGTTGCGCTCGAGGACGAGCGGCAGGGGCAGGTCCAGCACGATCGCAACGCACGGTCGTCGGTGCCGGCGCGCCACCGAGACGAGCTCGGCACGGGCCCAGCCCTCGACGTTCGTGGCATCCACGACGGTCAGCCGGCCGCGTCGCAGGCGCATGGCGAGGACCCGGTGGAGCAGGTCGAACGCGTCGTCCGTCGCGCCCTGGGCGCCCGGATCGTCGGCGATCATCGCGCGCAGCTCGTCGGACGAGAGGATCTCGGTCTGGGCGAAGTGCGCGCGTGCGAACGTGCTCTTGCCGCTCGCCGCGATGCCGACGAGGAGGACGAGCGCGTCGGACGGCAGGACGATGCGGGGGAAAGCGGACCGACCGCCGGGGTCGTCGGCGGTCGGTGGGGAAGCCATGGAGCCTCGGGTCAGCCCTGGGCGTCGCAGTCCGGGCACATCTCCGAGTCGGGGATCGGGGCCTTCGGCTGACCGACGGCGCGCGGGAGGGCTCGACCGCAGATGGTCAAGCCGGGCTCGCCCACGAGATGGACCTTGCTGAAGTGGCGATCCGGCAGGCGCCAGGTGACATAGCGACGCTGCCGAGTGGGGGTCGAGGACACAGGGCGGGACTCCGGTTGCGGAAGCCCATTCTGCCAGAAATCGCTCTTTTTCACAAACTGCCCGCCGATCTGGCAGCATGGCGCAAGCAGTGACGAAACGTATTGGCATCCTCACCGGCGGCGGCGACGTCCCGGGCCTGAACTCGGTCATCAAGAGCGTCGTCTACCGCTCGAGCGAGGTCGGCTGGGAGGCGATCGGCATCCGCCGCGGGTGGCAGGGCCTGACGCACGTCGACCGCACGCGCCCCGACGGCGGCGGCTTCCTGCGGCCGCTCGACCGCGTCTCGACCCGGGCCATCGACCGGACCGGCGGGACGGTGCTCCACACCTCGCGCACGAATCCGTCGTCCATGGCTCGCGACGCCCTGCCCGAGGGCCTCGAGCCGTCGAGGATCGCCGAGTTCGAGGTCGGCGACGGCCGCTACGACCTGACTCCTCTCGTCCTCGACAATCTCGAGGCGCTCGATGTCGGGGCGCTCGTCGCGATCGGCGGCGACGACACGCTGAGCTACGCGGCGCGGCTCGGGCGCGAGGGCTTCCCGATCATCGCCATCCCGAAGACGATGGACAACGACGTCCACGGCACCGAGTACTGCATCGGCTTCTCGACGGCCGTGACGCGCGCCAAGGAGCTGATCAATCGCCAGCGCACGACGCTCGGCAGCCACGAGCGCATCGGCGTCTTTCGCATCTTCGGTCGCAATGCCGGCTACACGGCCTGGTACGCCGCGTACGTCACGAGCGCCCGCTGCGTCATCCCCGAGGCTCCGTTCGATCTCGACGCGCTCGCGCACCTCCTCGCCGACGACCGGAGCCTGAACCCGTCGGGCTACGCGCTCGTCATCGCCAGCGAGGGGGCGATCTGGCAAGGCGGGGAGCTCGGCGAGGTCGGGGATGCCGACGCCTACGGTCACCGGCGTAAGGCCGATGTCGGACAGGCGCTGGCCCACGAGCTGAAGCACCGCACGGGCGTCGAGACGGTGCACAGCGATCTCACGTACGACCTGCGCTCAGGCGACCCGGACGCGCTCGACCAGATGGTGGCGATCACGTTCGCGAACGTCGCGGTCGACCTGCTTGCCGACGGCCAGACGGGTCTCATGGTCGCCATCCGCGACGGAAAGTACGCGCACGCGCCGCTCCCGGAGAGCTCCCTCGGCGCCCGCCGGCTCGACGTGGACGTCATGTACAACACCGAGCGCTTCCGCCCGCGCTACGAGGCGAAGCTCGGCTCGCCGCTGCTCCTGGGGCCGGTCATCGAGTGAGCTCCGGCGCCTGGGCGCCGGAGCGGCGCCTGCTCACCGCGGGGCTCATCGGCCTCGTCACCGCGGGAGCGTTCGAGGGCATGGCCGTCCCGACCGTGCTGCCGGCCCTCGTGGGCGAGCTGGGCGGCCTCGACCTGTACGGCTGGGCATTCAGCGCGTTCTGGTTGACGAACATCATCGGGATCACGCTCGGAGGCTCGGACGCCGACCGCCGCGGTCCGGGTCGCGCGCTCGCGATCGGCGTCGTGCTCTTCGCCGTCGGGATGCTCATCGCCGGACTCTCCGACGGGATGTTCCAGGTCATCGTCGGACGGGCGGTCCAGGGCTTCGGCTCGGGCGCCATCGGCTCGGTCGTCTATGCCGCCATCGCGCGGGCGTATCCGGCGTCGGCGACGCCGCGCATGATCGCGCTCATCTCGAGCGCATGGGTCGTCCCGGGACTCGTCGGGCCGGCGCTCGCGGGAGCGGTGGCGGACTCGATCGGCTGGCGCTGGGTCTTCCTCGGCGTCGTCCCGGCGCTGCTGCTCATGGGGCTCGTCGTATATCCGCAACTGAGGCGGCTGGCCGCGGCGCCACGCGCCGACGGGCCCCGGCGCAGTGACGCCAGACGCGCGCTCGACGCGGTGCGGCTGGCCGTCGGGTCCACGCTCCTGCTCGCGGCGCTGACGATCGGGTCGCTCCTCCCGGCCCTCGGCCTCCTCGTCGCGGGCGGCTGGCTCGCCGTGGGGGCCGTGCGCCACCTGCTGCCGCCCGGCAGCCTGCGGCTGGCACGCGGCCGGCCGTCGGTCGTCGTCACGATCTTCGCCATCGCCTTCGCCTTCTTCGGAACCGAGGCGTTCGTGCCGCTTGCCGTCGTCGAGGTCCGCGGCGGCAGCGTGACGCTCGGCGGACTCGCGCTCTCGGCGGGCGCCGTGACATGGGCCGCGGGCTCCTGGCTGCAGGCGCGCGCCGCCGCCGTGGGCATTCGCCGCACGGTCGTCAGCTCCGGAGCCGGCCTCATCGCGGCCGGCATCGCCGTCACCTCGCTCGTCCTGCTGCCCGAGGCGCCGGTCGCGATCGCGGCGCTCGGCTGGGGCGTGGCCGGGCTCGGTATGGGCCTCGCCTACTCGATGCTCGCGCTCCTCATGCTCGAGACGGCCACGCCGGGCGAGGAGGGCTTCAGCTCGGCGGCGCTGCAGCTCATGTTCACGCTCGGGACTGCGTTCGGGGCAGGCGTCGGAGGCGCGATCGTCGCGCTCGCCGACACCGGGGCGCTCGGCCTGGCGCCGGCCATCGGCATCGTGAACGCCGTCATGCTCGGCGCCGGCCTCCTCGCCGCCGCGATCTCGCTGCGCGTCCCGCGCGCCCCCGCGGCCGGACAGCCGCGCGACTCGTCGGTCCCGGCGGCGGTGCCGCTCGAGCACC
Organism: uncultured Steroidobacteraceae bacterium; assembly: GCA_964552085.1. GTDB lineage: Bacteria > Chloroflexota > Limnocylindria > QHBO01 > QHBO01 > JACDBZ01. Next base: position 4,501 of record CAZKFP010000197.1, on the reverse strand, counting down.
CGTAGGCGTCCCGGTCGGGCCGGGACATCCGACCCTTGCCCGCCCGGCGAGCGAGGCGCCCCATGAGCGACAACCGGAACGGGATCGATGCCGATGATGAGCCATCAGCTGAGCCCTCGCGAGATCTCCAGGCGGGGGTTCATGCGCCGCGTGCTCGGCGCAGGCGTCGGGCTCCTCTCGCTCGAGTTCGTCGGCGGCACGCTCGCCTTCCTGTGGCCGAACATCACCGAGGGGCTGGGCGCGACCTTCCGGGTCGGCAGGGTGGACGACATCCTCCGCGCCGAGCCACGTTTCGCCCAGGGCTATCCGTACAACTACGCCGCGGCGCGCACGTTCCTCGTCAACGTCCCGGCGGCGCGGGCGCTCGCGAGTGGCGAGGCGGCTGATGTCCGTTCGCCGACGGCCGACGAGATGGTCGCGCTGTGGCGGAAGTGCCCGCACCTTGGCTGCATGGTCCCGGACCTGTGCGAGTCGGTGAAGCGCTTCCAGTGCCGCTGTCATGGGAGCACGTACAACATCCTCGGCGACAAGCTCGAGAGGGGGCCGGCGTCGCGGGGGATGGACCGCTTCGCGGTGCTCATCGAGGAGGACGGCACGGTCGTCATCGACACGCGCGAGATCATCCGCGGCGCGCCGGCGGGCATCGTCACGTTCACCGACCCGCATCCGCCCGAGGCCGGCTGCGAGTAGGGGCGCCCCCGCCGCTGAGCTCAGACGACCGCCGCCGTTGCGCCCTCGACTCTGGCCGGTCGGTGCAGTGCCGTCTACGGAAGGTTTGGCTTTGTCCGACAGTCATCAACCACTTCGGCGATTTGCCAGGCACGCTCCGTGGTCGTGATCGGATCGAACGCGAGGCCGGTGACGGAAACCGTGATCATCGCCTGCGTCCGCCAGGGCTGACCCGTCAGCCGCCCAATGACGTTGCAGTCGGCATCAAGGATCTCGATGATTGCCGGAAAGGCGCCGGCGATCGAACCTGAAATGAACAGCGGATCGCCGACCGGAATGGCCGACGTCTGCTCCATCCCCTCAACCCAGTTCGCGCGCAGATACACGGCTGCAGCGTGTTGGTTGTGGACCGTCAGGCGTGACAGCGGCGGCCAAGGTCCGTCAGGCGTTGGGACCGCGCCCGAAGGCGGCTCCGTTGGGCTGGCCAGAATGGCATCACACGCCGATACGAGCAGGATCAGAGCGAGGGCGGCGGCTATCCGATACACGAGTGAATGCTGCTCCCCTGGCATAAAGCGTCGAGTTCCCGCGCCATCTCACCTTGCTGCCGAACCTAGACGACGTTGAGCTCGAGGATCGGCTCGCCGCGCGCGATCCGATCGTAGCCGAGGGCCGAGAGGTCGAGCGTCTCGTAGCCGCCGGTCGCGATCCACTCGGCCAGGCCACGGCCCACCGCCGGCGCCTGCTGCAGGCCGTGCCCGCTGAACCCGTTCGCGAAGAGCAGGTTCGAGATGGTCGGGTGCGGGCCGACGATCGCGTTGTGGTCGAGCGTGTTCACCTCGTAGTGGCCGGCCCAGGCATCGAGCAGGCGGAGGCGATCGAAGGCCGGGACGCGGTGCGCGAGCGCCGGCCACACGATCGTCTCGAACGGCGCGCGATCGGCCGCGAGGTCGAGCGTGTCGGGATCGGCCATGTCCCCGCGGGGCGAGAAGCCGGTGATGTACGCTGGACCCTCGGGCCGGAAGTAGACGCCCGTCGGATCGATCGTCAGCGGCGCCGCGCCCAGGCTCACCGGCGCCTCGACGTGGTAGACGAGCCGCTTTCGCGGGCTGACCGGGAGGTCGACGCCGGCCATGCGCGCCACCGCCGCCGCGTGCGGGCCCGCGGCGTTCACGACCCAGCCGGCGTCGATCGTCGAGCCATCCGCCAGCCGCACGCCGCCGATCCGGTCGCCCTCGCGCTCCAGCCCGACGATCTCTCCGATGCGCTCCTCCACGCCGAGCGAACGGGCCCGGCGGCGGAAGCCCTGGAGCAGGGCGTACGCGTCGAACCAGCCCTCGTCGGAGAGCCCGAGCGATCCACCGGCCAGGTCATCGGTCCGGAGCCAGTCGAAGCGCGCGCGCAGCTCGGCCCGCGAGAGCAGCACGACCGGCACGTCGAGCCCGCGCTGAACGGCGTGGTTGTGCTCCAGCGTCGCGAGGCCGGCATCGGTGGCAAGGAAGAGGTAGCCGTTCTCGACGAAGTCGACTTCGGGCGCCTCGCCGTCCACGGCGAGGTATCGGTCTAGGTGCTTGATGACCTCGACGCCGAAGCGGCTGATCTTGATGTTCAGCGGCGTGCTGAACTGGAGGCGGATGCTCGCCGCCGACAGCGTCGTCGAGCTCGTGCGGTACGACGGGTCGCGCTCGACGACGACGATCCGCCCATCGAAGTCCGGCCGCATGGCGAGGAAGGTCGCCACCGAGGAACCGATGATGGCGCCACCGATGATGACGACGTCGGCGCGGTCGGATCGGCTCATGGCGTGATCGTAGCGACCTACACTTCGACCGATGCGCCCCGCGCCCGCCGTCCGCTTCGCCGACGCGCCGCCACCGACCGCGGACCTCGTGGTGATCGGCGGGGGCGTCATCGGCTGCGCGACGGCCTTCTTCGCGGCCCGCGCGGGCCTGCGCGTCGTCGTCCTCGAGCGGCGGGCGGCACTGGGCACACTCACGACCGCGGCCTCGACCGGCGCCTTCCGGCTCCAGTTCGACAATCCCGAGGAGATCGCGCTCGTGCGTGAGGGCGTCGAGCTGTTCGACGCGTTCGCGGAGCGCACCGGCCTCGACGGCTGGGACCTCGGGCTCCGTCACGGCGGCTACCTGTTCTGCTCCCTGACCGATGCGACCGTCGAGCGCTCCCGCCGCCTCGTCGAGCGCCAGCGTGGCTGGGGGCTGACCGACGTCGAGCTCCTCGGCGGCGACGAGGCGCGCGCCCGGTGGCCGTGGCTCTCGCCCGATGTCCGCGGGGCGCGCTACCGGGCGGGTGACGGGTGGCTGGACGTGAAGCGCCTGACCGCCGGGTACGCCGTGGCGGCGTCCAATCCCGAGCGAATCCCCGATCGCGTGGTCGGCGGCGGCAGCAGCTTCGTGACCCGCGCCGGCGTGGCCGGCATCCGGGTCGCGGGTGGGCGCCTGCGAGCCGTCGAGACGACGCGCGGGGTCGTGGCGTGCGATCGCGCGGTCATCGCCGCAGGTCCGTTCACCGCCCATGTGGCGGCGCTCGCCGGCGTGCACGTCGAGCTGCGACCGACGCGACGGCAGAAGATGATCGTGCCGGAGCTGTCCTCGGTCCCGACGGATGCACCGATGACGATCGACGAGGAGACGGCGGCGCACTGGCGGCCCGCCATGCGCGGCTGCCTCGCGCTCTTCACCGATCCGGAGACGCCCCCCAGCGAGCCGCACGACCCGGTGCGGGTCGATCACGACTGGGCCTTCGGGCTGCTGGATCCGATGTCGGGTCACGCACTCGCCCGGGTCGCGCCGTTCTGGCGCGAGGCCTGGGCCGGTGGCGCCTCAGCCGTGCACTGGTTCCTCCAGGCCGGGCAGTACGAGGTGACGCCGGATCGTCGCCCGTATCTCGGCGCGATCGGTCCCGAGGGGCTGTTCCTGAACGGCGGCTACTCCGGGCACGGGATCATGGCCGGGGCCGCTGGCAGCCGCCAGGTGGTCGACCTCATCACCGATGGTGCCGACGCGGCGTCCAACCCGCTCCGGCCCGATCGGCCGTTCGCCACGCGCGAGCACGACATCCTGTGAGGAGACGTCAGCCCCGTGTGGCTCCCGAGTCCGGATCGGCCTGGGTCACGCCGGCACGCCCCTTGACATCGGCGTCGGCAGCGACGTACCGTCCGCGGCACATCTGAAGACGGCGATGACCGGGACGAGTACCCGCGTCAGGCGAGCCCACAGGGAGCCGGGAAAGCTGAGACCCCGGCGGCGGCGCGACCGGCGAATGGACCCGTGAGCTCCGGCGGCGAACGACCGACCAGTAGCCACCGGCGGAGAGGCACCGATAGCGAAGCCGAGGCCATCGAGCGTGAGCTCCGTGGTCGAATCGAGCCGGGGACGAGAACAACCCCGGGAACAACGGTGGCACCGTGAGACGACCCCCTCGCCCGTTGAGGCGAAGGGGTCTTGTTGTTCTCACGGAGGCTCTTGACAGCCATGACGGTCACCATCTCCCGCACCCAGCGTCGCTTCGTCCTGCCCGAGGACCGGCTGCCGACGCACTACTACAACATCGCGGCCGACCTGCCCGTGCCGCAGCCACCCCCGTTGCATCCGGGCACGCGCGAGCCGATCGGCCCGGAGATGCTCGCCCCGCTCTTCCCGATGGAGCTCATCCGCCAGGAAGTCAGCGCCGAGCGGCTCATCGAGATCCCGGAGGAGATCCGCGAGGCATACCGGATCTACCGACCGACGCCGCTCCACCGCGCCACGGCCCTCGAGCAGGCGCTCGACACGCCGGCGCGCATCTACTTCAAGAACGAGGGCGTCTCCCCGGC
>CAZKFP010000196.1:0-11257 GCA_964552085.1 uncultured Steroidobacteraceae bacterium | reverse complement strand
CGACGAGGAGGTCAAGGCCCTGGAGCGCCACGACCTCCAGGTCCGCGACCTTGAAGATCTTGACGAGGTTGTCGCACACGATCTGCGCACCTTCGCCGAAGCGGCGGCGGGCTCGCGCCTCGACCGTCGCCCCCGCCTCCGACTGGGCCTCCGCCCAAGGGGTCGCATTCGGCGACGGTGCGTCGCGGGGCAGGTCGACGATCTCGCTGCGGGGATCGCTCATCGGATCGTGCACCTCGCTATCTTGCGTCACTCGAATCCCTCGCGAACCGCGGACGCCGGATCCGCCCGTCGCTGCGCCCACGCCGCCAGCGCCACGCCGATGACGACGATCCCGAGGAGGGCCGCGGTCAGCACGGCCAGCTGCCCGACGTCGACCGCCAGCGCGGGGCCGACCCGCGCCCCGGTGAAGGCGCTCAGCCCGAGTCCCGGCAGCACGACCCAGGCGACGGCGACGCCGAGGAGCAGGCCGGCCACGAGCGCGACGAGCACCGGCGGCCCGTGCTCCACGATCGTCAGCCCGGTGATCTGCCAGCGGCCGATGCCGAGCGTTCGGAGGTGCGCCGTCTCGCGCGCCCGCGCGACGCCGGACATGAGCAGCGAGACGATGACCGCGAGCGCGGCATACGCGACGGCGAGGGCGAGCGCGAGCGTGAAGCCGGAGCCGATCGCCTCGACGAGCGGCCGCTGGCGCAACGTGCCGAGCCGCTCGGCCTGCGACTCGACGCGGGCGTTCGCGTCGGACTCCTCGACGCCGGCGCGCAGCGCGTCCGTCGCGCCGGCCGGCGCCCGGACGAAGAGGCTCGTGTCCGCGAGCGGCCGGTCGATCAGCCCGGCCCGCAGGAGGTCGCGCGGCACGACGACGAAGAGGCCGCTGGCCGGCTGCGCCGGAATCGACTCGCGCAGCTCGACGACCTCGAACGTCGCGAAGCGGGCCGTGACGGTGATCTCGAACGTGTCGCCCACGCCCAGGGGGGTCGTGCTCGCGCGCGCCAGCGCGCGCGACACGATGGCCGGGATCGGCGCGTCGCTCGTCCCCGGTCTCGCGTCGCCGGCCGCCTCACGGAACGAGGCCGGGAATCGTGTCTCTGCCGGCGTGCCGAGTGTCACGGCCTCGTACTCGGCAGCATCGATGGCGATGAGCGCCGTGCGGCTGCCGCCGGCGAGGCCGATCGACGCATCGACCTGGTGTACGCCGGCCACCGCGGAGACACCATCCACCCCGGTCAGGTCCAGCGCGGCCGGGAGCGCGGCATCGGACGCGACGACCCGGTGCGCCGCCCCCACGACCTGCCACGACTCGGCGGCCTGGCCGCGGTCGATCGTCGTGAACATCGTCGAGCTGAAGGTGCCGATCGCGATCGTCAGCAGGAGGACGACGAGTGGAAGATGGCCGGTCCCGGCCTGCCGCTCGGCGCGCCGCAGGCCGAGCGCCGGCACGAGCCCGCGGCCGCCGCCGGCGAGCCACCCGGCGGCGCGGATCGGATACGGGTAGAGCCGCACGGTCACGATCCCGACCGCGAGCCCGACGAGCGCGGGCACGGCCGCCAGGAACGGGTCGACGCCGGCAAGCTGCCCGGCCGCGCTGCCGCCGGCGAGCCCGCGCTGGCGCAGGAGGGCGACCCCGCCGATCGCGAGGCCGACCGCCAGCCCCTCGAACGCGAGCCGGCGCGGGCTCGTGCCGATCCCGGACGGCTCGTCGCGATCCGAGCGCCGCAGTGACGAAAGCGCGGTCGGCAGCGTCGCGCCGGCGAGGACGACGATCGTGGCGAGCGCGACGGCCCCGGCGGCAACCGAGGTCATCGGCGTCGCGCGGGCGTCGACGAGCCGCGTGGCGAGGGCCGCGGCGAGAGCTGCCGGGGCGGCGGTCAGCAGGAGACCCTCGACGACGTGGGAGACGACGATCTGGGAGGTCGAGGTCCCGCGGCCGCGGAGGAGGAGGAGCGCGCCGCGGCGGCGGCGGATGGCGAGCAGCGAGAGGACGCCGACGGCGGCGATCGCGACGGCCGCCGGACCGATGGCCGCGGTCGTCAGGACGGCCTCGGAGGTCCGACGCTCGGCGAGGAAGCTGTTCGTGAGCTCGAGCAGTCCGCTCTGCAGGGTCGTGCGCGTGGGATCGGGCGCCGTCGCGAACGAGGCGTAGGCGGCCTCCATCTGCTGCAGATCGGTGACGAGCTCGTCGAGCATGCCCGCGTCGAGGCGCTCCGAATCGACGTAGTAACGGAACGTGTACCGGATCGGCGCGGTCATCCGGGTCAGGGCCGGGTACGCGTCGGGCGAGAGCAACGCCGTGGAGTAGATCATGACGGTGCTGATCCCGACCGGCACCTGGGTCGGCTGGTCGAGGCCGTAGTCGCCGATCCAGAAGTCGGCAGCCGGGTCGACGACCTCGTAGATACCCACGACGTCCACGGCCGCGGCCTCGCCGATGCCGAACCGGCCGACGAGCGGGTCGTCCGGGTCCGGGATGAGGTCCAGCCGGTCGCCGATCGACGCACCGAGCGCGTCGGCCGTGGCCGTGGAGAGCGCGATCTCGAACAGCGTCGCCGGGAGTTCCGCCGGGCCGCCATCGATGCCCGGCGGCGGCTCGACCATGATCGTCTCGGTCCGGCCGGTCGGCAGCCGCCCGTCGACGAGACGGATCTCCTCGTCGAGCGCCTGGAACTGGAGCGTCATGAAGCCGGGGCGCTCCGGTGGCCGGCCCGGGATCCGCCAGACGATGCTCTCGGCGAAGTGCGACTCGCCGGAGATGATCCGCCGCACCGATGCGGGCAAGGCCGCCTCGATTGTCGCCTCGGTCCGGGAGACCTCGCCCATGCCGTCGGTGGCCGGCACCGCGGGCCGCGTGATCCGTCCGAGCTGGATGTTGCGCTCGACGACGCTCGCCTGGCCGACCTCGTAGCGCAAGCCCGCATCCGCGACGCGGGTGAACAGGCGCGGCGCGCTCGCCGCGACGAGGGCGGTCACGAAGACGAGGATCGCGAGCAGCAGCGCCGGCAGCCGATCGGTGCGCAGGCGGCCGATGAGCAGGCGGATGGCGGTCATCGGCTCACTCGCCTCCCGAGCGCAGGACGCCGCTCACCCGCACGCGGGCGAGGAGGTTCCCGATGACGAAGACGGTCACGACGAGCGCCACGGCCGCGGCGAGGTAGAGCAGCCCGTAGATGCCCCATGGGATGACGACCTCGACCGGCGGCACCGCGAGCGTGGCCTCCTGCGTGAGCGTCACGAACGGCAGGACGACCCACGCCAGGACGAGGCCCAGCCCCGTACCGACGGCCAGGCCCATGACGAGCAGGAATGCGTTCTCCATCGATAGCCAGCCGAACAATTGCCGATGCGACAGGCCGATCGCCTGGAGCAGCGCGAACTCGCTCAGGCGCTCCCGGGTCGAAACGGTGGCGCTGGTCATGAAGCCGATCGTCGCGAAGACGATCGCCGCAAGCGCCCCGAGGGCAAGGGAACCGATCACACCGAGCGCCACCGGGTCGCTCAGCAGGTCGCGATGGAGGTCGTCGCGGGCAACGACCGAGGCGGCCGAGTAGGGCTCCGCTCGCAGCGCCTCGGCGACCGCCGCTCCCCGATCGGGCTCGGTGGCGAGCCACCATTCGTCGGCGCTGGCATCTCGGCCGGCTGCCGCGTCGGCGGCCGCCAGCGTCGCGAGGTCGACGACGACGAGCGGCTCCGAGGGGTCGAGGGTCGGAAAGGCGTCGAGGGTGCCGACGATGACGAACCGGCGCTGCACGCCGAGCGAGCCGAGGTCGACCGTGTCACCCACCACCGCGCCGATCGTATCGAGCAGCCGGCTGCCCGCGAGGGCCGGGATCGGCTCCGAGGCGGTCGACGCTCCGCCCAGGCGCAGGACGGTGTTGATGAGCGCGCCAGCGCCGAGCAGCGGCGACTCGATTGCGACGGGCCCGGCGGGACCGAGCGCCTGCGGATCGTGGCCCGCGTCCGTGCGGCTCCACGCCAGCTCGTCGAGGGGCACGGCGCTCCACGGCCCATCCAGGCCCGGCGACGATTCGAGCGCCACGAGGTCGAGCGTGCCGGTCGCGACGACCTCGTCCGGCAGCTGGACGCCGAGCTCGACGGCGAGGATCTCGAGCGGGTGCGCCGGGACCAGCCCGAGGTCACCGGCGCCGGTCAGCTCGAGCACGAGTCGCTGATCGGATCCGCCAACGGTGAACCGCCCGCCCTCCAGGCGGTGGATGAGCCCGTCCGCGTCACGCACGAGCACCAACGGCACGATGCCGGGAAATGTCGGGCTCAGCGGCGCGTTCTCGGCTTCCTCTCCGCCTTCTTCGTCCGCCCCTCGCGCCTGAAGGGCGCCGGACAGCTCGACCGCCAGGTAGGCCGGCTCGTCCGCCAACGGGATCCCAGAGGTCGTCGCGTCGCCCTCGCCGAGCAGGCCGAGGAGCTCGCCGATCGGCTGTGACGCCAGGTCGGGACGCACGGTGACGACCGCCTCCGCCGTCCCGGCGTCGAGCGCAAGGAGCTGGCCGTTCCCATCGGCCACGTCGAACCGCTGGCGGACGACCGGCAGCGCGGTCTCGACGCCGTCGACGGATCGGTACGCCTGGCCGATCGCCCACCCGGGCAGGTCGGGGAAGCCCGACACCTCGACGCGCACGTCGGAGCCGGTGCGGTAGATCGCCTGGTCGGCCTGTGACCGCGTCCACGTGCTCGCGTACGCCCCGGCGAACGTGCCGAGCGCGGCGGCCAACATGAGCAGCAGCGCGGACCGCGTGTAGCGCAGCGGACGGCGCGCGACCTGCCTGGCCCCGAGCGGCGCCACGAGGCCGCGACGGCGGCGCAGGACGCGCTCCCCGAGCTCCGCCGACAGTGGCACGAGGCGCAGGGCCACGATGGCGCCGGCCAGGAGCCCGATCGCCGGGGCCGCCACGAGCAGCGGATCGAGGCCGATCTCTCCCCGCACCGTCTCGGTCAGCGGCGCCCCGTACTGGCGCAGCTGCCAGAGTCCCAAGGCGGCCAGTGCGACGAGCGCCAGGTCGATGCCCAGACGCTGGGCGAGGGACCGGCTGCCCTGCCGCGCCAGCGACTGGCGAACCGCCGAGAGGCCGCTACCCGACGTCAGCGCCGGCAGGACGAGCCCGGCGACGGCCGCGACGCCGGCGACCCCGGTGGCGACCCAGACCGCGTCGTCGACGCGTGGGTCGATCCGGATCCCGGCTTCGGCGAGCGGGCCCGCCACGTTGAGCAGGTTGAGCGCGCCGACCGCCAGCCACGGGGCCGCCAGCACGGCCGGCACGACGAGCGCGACCCCCTCGAGGAACGACATGAGCACGACGTGGCCCACTCCGCCGCCGCGGGAGCGAATGAGGGCCGTCTCGATGCGGCGCTGCTCGACGAGCAACCCGGCGACGAGGAGGAGCGCGTAGCCGGCGAGGACCGCGTACTGGATCGTGAGCACGACGACCCCGCTGCGGCTGACGAGCAGCGATCGGCCGACGTCGGCGAGAATCGTGTCGAGCTCGGTGCTGATCTGGAACGACGCTCGCTCGCCGAGCGCATCGGTCAGACGCCTGTCGAGGGCGGCGGTGTCGCGACGCATCGAGCCGACGTCCCCGACGACCAGGCCGTCGAAGTCCGGGAGGGCGCGAACCTCGAGCGCCAGGTCGCCCGACGCCGTGCGGGCGACGAGGTCGGGGCGCGCCACGACGAACGGCCCGTGGGTCGTGAACGAGGATCCCTCCGTCACGCCGTCGATCTCGAAGTCGTTGCCGCGCCAGTACGGGTCCTCGACGTCATTCGGCGCCCAGGTACCGGCGATGCGGACCGCGATCGTTCGATCGGTGCCGCGTTGGCTGCTCAGCTCCAGGACGTCGCTTACCGCCAGCCCGAGCCGTTCTGCGCTTGCCGCCGGGAGTACCACCTCCATCGGCTCCGCACCGGCATCCGGATACGCGCCCGCGGTCAGCGTGGCGTGGCGCTCGAGGCCCTCGTACGAGGCAAAGAGCGCGAGGTCGACCCGATCCTCCGAGGATCCCGTGGCCGGCAGCGCGTACGTCTCCGACGACGTCACCGTGATCAGCTCTCCACCGGTCCAGTCAAGGATCCGGTCCAGCTGGCGCTCGATCGCCGGCTCGACCTCGGTCAGCTCCTCGCCCGAGGCGCGCAGCTGCACGGCGACCGTCGTCGCGCCCGGCGGGGCCTCGCGGATGACCTGGCGTAGGCCGGTGAGCGCGACCGCATCGCCGTACAGGAAGCCGATCGCCACGAGCGTCGTCGCGCACAGGATGACGACCCACGTGGCGGCCACGATGAGCCAGTCGGCAAGACTTCGCTGCAGGACAACCCGAAGCGGGCCAATCAGGCCCTCGAGCATCCGCGATCCTCCTCTGCGCTATCTACGGCCGCTGCGGCCCAAATGGTTCACCCCTGCCCAGGACCGATGCACCCGCCGGCCCGATTGTTGCCCAACGCGCGCCCGCGCGATCCATGAGAATGTGCCGTGCTCTTCGTCGGCGCCGTTCTTCTCGCCGTCTTCGTGCTGCCCGATGCCTGGGACCTGCCGGTCGTCGCGATGGGCGCGTTCCTCGAGATCACTGAGACGCTCGTCAGCATCCACATCTCACGCCGCGGAGCGGTGAAGGTCGGGCCGGAGACGCTCATCGGTCAGACCGCCGAGGTGGTCGTCGCGTGCGAGCCGGCCGGTCGGGTGAAGCTGCGGGGCGAGCAGTGGCTGGCACGCTGCGACGACGGCGCTCAGGTAGGTGAGCGGGTCCTCGTGCGCGATCGAGAGGGGCTCACGCTCGTCGTCGAACCCACTCGGTAGAAAAGCAGGCCACCTACGCCTCTCCGATGTCCTCGTTCCACTCCTCCGGGTGCGCGGCGATGAACTCGGCCATCAGCTCGGCGCACTCGTCGGAGTCCAGGTTCACGAGCTCGACGCCTCGTGCCCGCAGCAGGGCCTCGCCGCCGACGAACGTGCGGTTCTCGCCCATCACGACGCGCGCGATGCCGTAGAGCAGAATCGCCCCGGTGCACATGTCGCAGGGTGACAGGGTCGTGTACATCGTCGCGCGCCGGTAGACCGATGCGGGCAGCCGGCCGGCGTTCTCGAGCGCATCGGTCTCGCCGTGACGGATGGCGCTGCCGTCCTGCAGGCGGCGGTTCCGCCCGGCGCCGACGACCTCCCCGTCGACGACGAGGGCGGCGCCGATCGGGATGCCTCCCTCGTCTCGTCCGAGCCGCGCCTGCTCGATCGCAACGGCCAGGAACCTGGAATCGTCGTCGGCGGTCATCGTCAGCGCGGGTCCGCTAACCGGCGTTCGATCCAGCGATCGAGTCGCCAGCCCTCGGCAGGACGAGCAGGTAGCCGGCGCCGAATTCGCTGCTCCAGCGCCGCGGCTCACGGATGACGAACTGCTTCGCCAGCTCCTCGGGCGAGATGAGGCTGTTCGGCGCCGGCGATGGGCCCCATGTGCCGCTGCCGTACGGGAAGAGCGGATCGAGCACCCGCACGCCGGTGACGCGGAAGTCCGGATGGGTGGCGGGATCGCCCATCGATTCGAAGCCGCTCATCACCCAGGCATGCCGCCCGCGCCACATGACGAGCCCGACCGGGCGCCCGGTGTCACGGATCGCGGCGGCGGCCGTGCGCAGTGCGTCGTCGTAGTCGGGAACCGAGACGAGCTCGTAGGGACCGATCCCGATCTCGTTGAGGACCGTAGCCCAGCCACGCGGGTTCGCCCCGTTGAACGAGTTGCTGGACCTCGAGCGGGCGTGCTCCCAGAGCGTCTCCTGGTCCTCGCGGGACGCGCGCGTGTCGGCCGCGACCATGTTGTACGCCATCTGGATGCTGGCCCCGACGCACCACTCGAACGTGTACTGCGGGACGAAGTCGCCCTCCTGGTAGAGGTTGAACGCGAATGCGGTGGGCGGGGGCGGGGTCGGAGTGGGAATCGGCGTCGGAGTGGGCGAGTGAGCTACCGTTGGTCGCACGGTCGGCGTGGGCCGAGCGGTCGGGAACGCGGTGGGAAGGGCGGTCGCCGCCACCACGGCGACCGGCGCGTCTTCGCCGCGATCCGCTGCCGCCGGCCGCTCCGCGGCGCTGCCGACCTGGCAGGCGGCCAGGAGCGTCGCGATGAGAGCGAGACGGAGCGCGCGATCGAACATCTGGCGCCATCATCCGCCCTCGGAGGCGTTCAGGCAACGCCGCCCCCGGTGGCGCGCAGGAGGGACCTTCGGCGCCGATCCGGTCACATTCGCACCGCGAGAGCCGTCTGCACCGATATGTACCGACGACTCCTTCTCACCATCCCCATGGTCGTCCTCGCGGGCTGCGGACTCGTGGAGCCGTCCGGGCCGTGCGCACCGGTGGACGTGGGCGGCGAGTGCTTCGAGCCGTCTGAGGAAGGGTTCATCGATCACGCGCTCACGAGCGCCGGGACCTGGCCACAGCTCGACGGCGTCGCGCTGACTGCCGACCGCGTCATCGAGGGAGCCGATGTCACGAACGACGTGCGAACGTGGATCGTCCCTCTCCTGTCCGACGGAGAGATGGTCGCGGTCAGCCGCTTCATCCCGGTGACGGACGACCGGGTCAAGCTGGGCGAGGCGGCGCTGCTCGAGGAACCATTGCCACCGCTGCCCGCCGACCTCGGCGGCGAACCCGTGCTCTACGCCGCCAGCCCGCGCTGCCACGACAACGCGGAGCTCGAGTGCCTGTTCAGCGAACTCGCATGGGCCGTGCGTCTCGACGATGGTCGATTCCGCCTGCCCGGCGGTGAGGGCGTGGACGAAGTCGACTAGGCACGAGACCGCTACTTCGTGCGGATGCTGACCTCGTTGGAGGGCGGGCTTCCACCGTACGCGTTCCAAGCCGTGACGTAATACGTGTACGTCGCACGGCGTGCGGTGTCCGTGTCCAGGAACGACGTGGTCGCGGCATCGGTGAAGCCGATGGGCTGGAATGCCGTCTGGCCGGGGTCGCGGCGGTACACGAAATAGCTCGCGATGGGACTCCCGCCATCGCTGGCGGGTGCCGACCAGGACAGGAGCACGGCGGAGGTGTTGCCCTTCGCCTTGGCTGCGGTCAGGTTCAATGGGGCGCCAGGTGCGGTTACATCGCCCGCGGGAGTAACCGTGACTGCGTTGGAGAACGCACCGATCCCGGCTCCGGTCAGCGCCGCCACGCGGTAGGTGTAGTCGGTGCCGTTGGTCAGTCCGAAGTCGACGTAGGTCGTCTGGCCGGCGGAGGTCGGATTCAGCAGCTCCTCGGGCCCACTCTCGATACTGCGGTAGACGTTGTATCCACTGATCGGGCTGCCGCCGTCATCTTCCGGAACCGTCCAGCTCAGCGCGGCCGCGCCATCGGCCGACGCGCCCAGGAGCGTGGGAGCCGATGCCGGCATGATCAGCCCCGCGGTGAGGCCATTCGAGAGGGGGCCTGTTCCCACGGCGTTGATGGCCGCGACCTGGTACCAGTACGTCTCTCCGGCCTCAGCCGTCGTGTCGTCGTAGCTCCCCTCCACACCGAGCGTCGCCAGCAGGGTGACGCTATCGGAGGCGGCGCCGCGCCACACCTCGTAGCCGGTGATCTCGTCACCGCCGTCATCGGCCGGAGCGCTCCACATGAGCGTCACGCTGTCAATATCACCCGTCGCGGCGGTGAGGATCGGTGCGCCGGGAGCGGTCGGGTCACCCGGAGGCGGTGGAGGCGGTGGAGGCGTTCCGATCGACTGGGCCGCGCGAAGCGCGTGGGCCATCGGCTCCGGGACTCCATCGGGGTCGTCGGGCCAGGTGCCCTGGCCCGTGCAGCCCGACAAACCATCTGCGTCCGCGGCCTGCCCGTTCGGGCACTCGCCGGTCAGCCGCAGCGCGCTCATCGCCTGCGACGGGGTCAGCGACGGATCGGCTGCTGCCATGAGCGCCACAACACCGGCGACATGGGGAGTGGCCATGCTCGTCCCGCTCGAGGTCTTGTACCCGCCGCCGGCCCAGGTCGAGTAGACCTGGACGCCCGGCGCGATGATGTCGACCGACGCCCCGTAATTGCTGAAGAAGGCCATGGTGTCGTCGCACTCGGTCCAGAAGAGGTCGGGGACCCAACCACAGCCCATCAGGCCACCCGGCTCACCATCGAAGTCGGCGAGCGCGGAAACGCCGATCACCTCCGGGAAGGCCCCGGGAATGAAGCTTCCGGCGTTCACCGCCGAATTGCCCGCGCCGGCGACGAGCGTGACGTTCGCTGCGGCCGCAGCGCAGATGGCGGCATGGAGTGCCTCGCTTGCGCAGTCGCCCCAGGCGCGCTGCTCGCCGAAGCTCATGTTGGCGACGTCGATGTCGTTGTCGGGATCGCTGTCCAGGTTCAGTCCGGTGACATGGTCCAGGCCGCAGAGCACGAGAGCTTCACTCGAGGAGCCCGCGTCGGTGAAGACCTTGACCGCCACCAGGCGAGCCTCAGGAGCGACGCCGACGACGCCGGTCCCATTGAGCGGCGCGGCCGCCGTGCCCGCGACGTGCGTGCCGTGGCCGTAGCCGTCGTTCGGGGCCAGCGAACCGTCGATGCAGTTGCGCCCAAGGGCAGCGTCGATGCTCGCCGCCAGGTCGGGATGGTCCAGGTCGATCCCGGTGTCGAGGACGGCGATCCGCGCGCCGGCGCCCCTGAACCCGGCCTGATACGCGCCGCCACCGTCCCTGCGGTAGGCGGACATGCGTTCGACGCCGAACGGGAGGATCTCGGCGAGCTCGACACTGCGGTCCGCCTCGACCGATATGACCCGGGGATTGCGGCGCAATGCCTCGGCCGCCGCCGCCGATCCCTTCAGCTGGAAGCCGATCAGCGCATGGCGATACACGTGTCCGACGTTGCCACCGGCGGCCCGCGCCAGGCCGGGGGCATCGACGGCCGCATCGGCGCCGGGGACGAGCATGACGATCCAGGAGTCCTCGACGAGCGCTTCCGCTTCTGGATCATGAGGTGGCGCTGGCGTCTGGGCGAGTGCGGCCCCCGGTGCAAGCACGCCCATGACCAGGGCCACGACGGCAACGGCTGCGAATGCTCGGACTACGCGGCTTGGGCGCATGGTGTGGAAACCTCCGCGTCGGCGATTATGGACCTCGCGCGGCGGTTTGAGTAGTCCTCAGTACTGCAACACACCGCACCAGGCCGACGGCAGGGCGCCGAAGAACTCGGCGCGGTTCGCCAGGAAACGTGAGCTGCGTGCCCTCGACCCATCAGTCGTTCGGGCAGGTTGGCCTGGCGCCTATCCTGAGCACGAACCGGCGGGCC
>CAZKFP010000195.1:0-7258 GCA_964552085.1 uncultured Steroidobacteraceae bacterium | reverse complement strand
GAGGATGCTCGAGTAGCGCAACCATGATCCGCTCGACGATTCGTAAGTTTGTTCCCCCGCCAGTGCGCCGCCGCGTGCGGCGCATCCTGGGACTCGAGGATCGGTTTCTCCGACTACGCGCACCCGGCTACCGCGCACTGCGAGGTGTTGGTCTCGAAATCGGGGCCTTTGACCAGCCCTCGCGTGTGCCGGGATCCTGTCGTGTCAGCTACGTGGACGCGATCACGCCGGAAGAAGCCAAACGACGGTTCCCCGAAATTGACCACTCACGGCTCGTTCACCTCGATCACGTCGTGGACCTGGACACCGATGGCCTGAGCATCTTCCCCGACAACTCGCAGGACTTCGCGATCGCCTCCCACGTCATCGAACATGTCGCCAACCCGGCACGCCTGGTTGCCGAAATGGCCCGGGTGCTACGCAGCGGCGGGCGGCTGGTCATCGCCGCGCCGGATCGCGACTTCACGTTTGACCGCAGGCGGCCCTTGACTCCGCTGGAGACGCTCCACCGTTACTACCTCCACGGGCGGCCACCGCTCGGCCCAGACGACTATCTGGACATGATCACGTACGTCCATCCCGAGCTGGCCGATCGGCCGGCAGAGGAAGTCAAGGGCAGCCTCGCTCAATTTCACGAGCGACGCGAGCACCTGAGTGTGTGGACGGCTGCGAGCTTTCGCAACTTCCTCGTCGCGTCCTTTGGCTGGGCGGAAGTGACGATGACGCCTGAGTACGAAGTCCTATCGGATGCGAACCGCGCTGAGTACTTCGGCGTATGGGTTCGATCGTAAGCAGGGTGTAGTTCAGGACTGCTCCTCGGTCACGACGGACACGATACGGGCCTGGGTCAGTGGGCGATCAGGTTCTCCGGAGCGTCCAGTAGCCGCGGGTGCTCGCGATGGTCGGCCCGCCTACAATGGCGGTCTGGGTGGTGGTTCGGCCATGGCTCGGATCCCCCCGGAGGGGTCGTAAGGACATTTCACGGGTCATACGCGTCTGATGCGTTGTGCAAGAGCCATCCACCGAGTAATGCGCGACAGTTGAGCACGAAACCGCGGGCGAGTGGCGGAACGGCAGACGCGCCGGCCTTAGGAGCCGGTGTCGCAAGACGTGCGAGTTCGAATCTCGCCTCGCCCACCACTGAACGGAGCTGACTTGGTCACCGTATCGACGCGACCCGAACCGGGCTCGAAGATGGTCCTTGAGATCGAGGTGCCGCCCGAGGAGGTCGACCGGCACTTCGCGACCGCCTATCGCCACGTCGCTGAGCGGACGAAGGTGCCCGGCTTCCGCCCGGGCAAGGCGCCGCGCAACGTCATCGACCGATTCGTCGGTCGCGGCAGCGTCCTGGCCGAGACGATCGACCACCTCGTCTCCGATGCCTACGACCAGGCGCTCGACCAGGCCGCCGTCATCCCGATCGACCAGCCGGAGGTCGACATCGACCCGGCATCGCTGGCCGAGGGCAAGGCGATCACCTTTACGGCGACGGTGCCGGTACGCCCCGACGTCACGCTCGGGGCGTATGCGGGCTACCCATTCGGCCTCGAGAACCCCGAGGTCACCGACGACCAGGTCGCACAGGTCATCACCGAGCTGCGGGAGCAGCAGGCGACGCTGCGGCCGATCGACGAGCGCGGCGCGGCCGCCGGTGACGTCGCGGCGGTGAAGTTCGTCGGCACGATCGACGGGGAGCCGTTCGAGGGCGGCAGCGCGGACCGGCTGCCGCTCGTCATCGGCGAGGACCGGATGATCCCCGGTTGGGAGGACCACCTCGTCGGACTCGAGGTGGGAGGGACGACCGCGTTCGACATCACGTTCCCCGACGACTACCGGGTCGAGGACCTGCGGGGCCGGGAGGCGCACTTCGAGGTCGAGCTCGTCGACCTGCGCGAGAAGCTCCTGCCCGAGCTGAGCGACGAGTTCGCCGGCAGCGTCGGCGACGTCGAGACCCTCGACCAGCTTCGCGCCGAGATCCGCGATGCCATGGAGCAGCGAGCAGCGGCGGAGGCCCGTCACGCGTTCGGCGACCGGATCATCGACTTCGCGAGCAGTAACGCCGACGTCGAGCTGCCGGAAGTGATGGTCGCCAACGAGGTCGAGATCATGCGCGACGAGCTGCGCACGCGCCTCGCCCAGCAGCGCATCGGCATGGAGCAGTACCTCGCCCTGTCGAAGCAGACGCCCGAGGAGCTGACCGCCGAGCTGCGCGAGCCGGCCGCGCGCCGCGTCAAGACGCTCCTCGTCCTCTCCGCGATCGCCGAGAAGGAGGGGATCGACGCCACGGACGAGCAGATCGAGGCCGAGATCGCCGAGCAGCTGGCCCGTTACGACGACGACGCCAGGCTGCGCGAGTACCTGACCTCGCGCCGCGGTCGCAGCTACCTGCGCATGACGCTTCGCAACCGTACACTGGTCGACACGCTCATCGAGCGTGCGCTCGGGACCGATGCGCCCGAGGCCGATCCGGCGCCCGAGTCCACCGAACCCACCGAACAGCCCGAGGAGTCCGCGTAACCGATGCTGGTCCCGATGGTCATCGAGTCGAGCGCCCGCGGCGAGCGCGCGTTCGACATCTATTCGCGGCTCCTCAAGGACCGCATCATCTTTCTCGGCGATCAGATCGAGGACAACGTCGCGAACCTGATCATCGCGCAGCTTCTCTTCCTCGAGTCGGAGGATCCCGAGAAGGACATCCAGCTCTACATCAACTCGCCGGGCGGCGTCGTGACGAGCGGGATGGCGATCTACGACACGATGCAGTACCTGCGCGCCCCGGTCAGCACGATCTGCATCGGCCAGGCCGCCTCGATGGGAGCGGTCCTCCTGGCAGCCGGAGCGACCGGCAAGCGCTACGCGCTGCCGAACGCGCGGATCATGATCCACCAGGGATCGGGCGGCTTCCGTGGTAACACGCCAGACGTCGAGATCCAGATGCGCGAGATGATGCACCTGACCGATCAGCTCATGCGCATCCTCGCCGAGCACACCGGCCAGGACTTCGAGACGGTGAAGCGCGACTCGGAGCGCGACAAGTTCATGAGTGCGGAGGAGGCGAAGGCCTACGGCCTCATCGACGAGGTCTTCGTCGGCAACACCGAGTCGCTCATCAGCCTGGCCCAGAAGGCCGGCGGGGAGATGCCGACCGCCGACGAGGCGGCCGCGGCCGACAAGGCGAAGAAGTAGGTCACTGCGACGGCGCGGTCAGACGTCGGCCGCGAAGCGGACAGATTCACACCAGGCGGGCGTTATGCGTTCTGGTCGCCGAGCAGGACGCCTTGAACGAGCGTTGAATGGTCCGAACTCACAGGAGGTGACCATTCGGGCGGTTCGCGACGCCCGCTCCGTCAACAACGCTCACCGGGTGTGAATTCGGCTCATCCAACGCGCGCTCCGAGCGCAGCAGGCGGCGCTTGAGCGCCACGTCTCCGCCCCAGCCCGACCACCCGTCCGCGGCACGAACGACACGATGGCACGGCACCGCCGGAAAGAGCGGACAGCGGCTCATCGCGCCGCCGACCGCGCGGGCGGCGCGAGGGGAGCCGATGCGCCTCGCGACCTCGCCGTACGTGATCGTCTCGCCCGACGGAACCGAGCGCACGATCTCGTAGATGCGGGCGTCGAAGGCGGAGAGACCGGTCGTGTCGAGCGTGGGAGGGTCGCCGCCCTCGAGCCAGCGGGCGTCGACCTGATCGGCGATCGGCTCGATCCCGGGAAAGCGCCCGCGAAGCGCGACCAGCAGCGTCTCGGGCGACTCGCTGCGGGTGATGGCGGCTACGCCGGAATCGGTCTCGGCCACCCAGAGAGGTCCGATCGAGCTCTCGATATGCGCGAAGCGCAGCGGCGGCATCGGCGCATCCTACGACCAATGGGGGATAGGAGCCGCCTCGCGGGCCCGTGCTACCATCGGCCGCGATGACAACGAAGTCGAAGGTCCCGTATCGCTGCTCGTTCTGCGGCAAGAGCCAGGAGCAGGTCCGTAAGCTCATTGCCGGGCAGGGCGTCTACATCTGCGACGAGTGCATCAACCTCTGCCAGGAGATCATCGAGGAGGAGATGCTCGAGACGCCGCGCGCCAGCAAGGCGTCGGCGGCTCCGCTCCCCAGCCCACGCAAGATCAAGGACCAGCTCGACGCGTACGTCATCAGCCAGGAGCAGGCCAAGAAGGTCCTCTCCGTCGCGGTCTACAACCACTACAAGCGCGTGAACGCGGGGCACATCGTCGACGACGTCGAGCTTGGCAAGTCGAACGTCCTCCTCGTCGGCCCGACGGGATCCGGCAAGACGCTCCTCGCCCAGACGTTGGCGAAGGTCCTCGACGTGCCCTTCTGCATCGCCGATGCGACGAGCCTGACCGAGGCCGGCTACGTCGGCGAGGACGTCGAGAACATCCTGTTGCGCCTCATCCAGGCCGCCGACTTCGACGTGGCCCGGGCCCAGCGCGGGATCATCTACATCGACGAGATCGACAAGATCGCGCGGAAGACGGACAACCCCTCGATCACCCGCGACGTCTCGGGCGAGGGCGTGCAGCAGGCGCTGCTCAAGATCCTCGAGGGGACCGTCGCGAACGTCCCGCCGCAGGGCGGCCGGAAGCATCCGCACCAGGACTTCATCCAGATCGACACGACGAACATCCTCTTCATCTGCGGCGGCGCGTTCGAGGGGCTCGAGAAGATCATCGAGGAGCGGGTCGGCAAGCGGGGCATCGGCTTCGGCTCACAGGCGCGTCACTCCCGCGAGGAGCGTCGCCAGGCGCTCTTCGACAAGCTCATGCCCGAGGACCTGCTCAAGTACGGGCTCATCCCCGAGTTCGTCGGCCGGATGCCGGTCGTCGTGAGCCTGGCCGCCCTCGGGCGCGAGGATCTCGTGCAGGTGCTGACCCAGCCGAAGAACGCGGTCACCCGCCAGTTCGTGAAGTTCCTGTCGCTCGACAAGGTGGAGCTCGTCTTCACGCCCGAGGCGCTCGAGGCGACCGCGAGGCTCGCCATCGACCGCAAGACGGGCGCTCGAGCCCTGCGCGCGATCGTCGAGGAGGCCCTGCTCGACGTCATGTACGACATCCCCGAGCGCACCGACGTCACGAAGGTCGTCATCACCGCCGAGACGATCGAGAACGGGCAGCCGCCGATGCTCGTCACGGAGACCGACGAGTCCGAGCCGCGTCGACGACGTGCGGCGCGCGCCCAGCGCGAGGAACCCGAGGAAGAGTCCGCCTGACGGCGCGCCGGCCGGGCCTCAGTCGTCGGCGACGACCGCAGCCGTCCCGTCCGCCGTTGGCTCGGCGGCCGTCCCGGCCCCTCGGTTGACGATGACGCGGTGCGGGAAGGGGATCTCGATCCCGGCCCCACCGAAGGCGGCGAGGATGCGCTTGCGCAGCTCCCCGGCCACCGCCCACTGCTCCGCGGCCGCCACCTGGCCGAGCACCTTGAGCGTGACCGCCGAGTCCCCGAGCGCATTGATGCGGATCACCTTCGGCGCCTCGAGCAGGCGACCGCTCCAGTCCGGATCGGTGTACAGAGTCTCACCGGTCTCGTTGATGATCGCCGTCGCGCGATCGATATCGGTGTCGTAGGCGACGCCGACGTCGAGGTTCACGCGCGCCCAGAGCCGCGTGAGGTTCGAGGCCACGATGATCTGGCCGTTCGGCACGGTGTGCACCGTTCCGTCGAGGTCACGCAGCGTCGTGCGGCGCAGGTTGAGCTCCTCGACGACGCCTTCGACGCCGGCGATGCGCACGACGTCGCCCGTGCTGTACTGGTTCTCGAGGATCACGAAGATCCCGGCGAGCCAGTCGCGGACGAGCGTCTGCGCGCCGAAACCGACGGCGATCCCGACGACCCCCAGGCCTGCGATGGCCGGACCGATGTCGATGCCGAAGAGTCCGAGCGCCATGAGGCCCGCGATGACCGCGATGATCGCGCCGGCGACGCGGATGCCGAGACGCGCGATCGTGTTCATGCGTCGTTCGAGCTCGATGGGGTGGGGGGCGTCGGCGCCTGCCTCCGCGCTCGCCTCGGCGCTCCGCCGCTCGATGAGGTGGCGGATGCTGACCGAGACCGTCGCGCGCAGCGCGAGGAACGCGACGAGCGCCGCGATGCCGATGAGGGCCAGCTGCAGGCTCGTTGCGACCGAGTCGGGTAGGGTCGCGAGATCGGGCAGGTCGGGCATGAGCCAGATGGTAGCAACCGCGGCGGGGGTACCGGAGTCCTGCCGCGGACCCGTACCTTCGCCTGCTGCAGGATCGCCCCCCTGCGGCGGTAGGATGTGACAGGTCGCACCACCGAACGCGGCGAGCGCGTACCGCAATCGAGGAGCTTCAACTCATCATGACCGCCAACCAGCGTCGCCCGGGATTTCGTCTGCCGTGGTCGTCCGAGACGGACGCCAGCGCCGGCGAGGATGAGCTCGAGGCACCTCCTGCCAGGCCCAACTCGGAGAACAGCACTGTGAATCCCATCCCCGCCGTCGAGTCGACGAGCGCAGAGCCAATGAAGGTCGCGCCCGGCCGGCGGCGAGAGCCCGGCAGGTCCGAGGGCGTCGCTGATGCCAATGCCCCCGGCCGCCCGGGAGAGGCGACGCCGAAGGAGGCCGCGACCGATGCGGCTCAGCCCGACGCAGCCATGGCGCCCACGCCGGACGCGGCTCAGCCCGACGCAGCGATGGCGCCCACGCCGGACGCGGCCGCTCCGGCCGCTTCGGCCGCGGCGGACGCCGCCGCCGGCGACGACTTCATGCGCGACCTCGTCGCCGCGATGCGAGGGGTGGCCGACGAGGCTCGCAAGTCGGGCGTCGACGAGTTGCGATCCCGCGCCGACGAGCAGGTGCGGAGCCTGGAGGTCGAGGCGGAGCGCCGCCGCGAGGACCTGCGCACTCGTGCCGAGGCGGATGTCACCGGCGTCGGCGAGTGGGCGGAGACCGAGGCCGCGCGAATCAAGACCGAGGCCGAGACCCGCGTCGTCGCGCGCCGCGCGCAGCTCGAGCAGCAGCTCGCCGCGGACACGACCCGGACCGAGGCCGAGAAGAAGATGCTGCGCGACCGCGTCACGGAGTACGAGCGCGAGCTCGACGCCTTCCACGCGCAGCTCTCGGAGATCAACGATGCGGCCGCCTTCGCTGCGGCCGCGAAGCGGATGCCGCGTCCGCCCGCGCTGGCGGGCCAGGCGGGTGCGCCGGCGCCGGCAACGGCGACCCAGGCGGCACCGACCGCGTCCGCGGACGACGTTCCCGTCGAGCCCGCGACTGGCGCGTCGAACGG
>CAZKFP010000194.1:0-3154 GCA_964552085.1 uncultured Steroidobacteraceae bacterium | reverse complement strand
GGCGTACGGCATCGGTGAGATGTCCACCGGTCCGGGTCCCTTCGAGCAGGTCTACGACAGGCACGTCGTCGGCATCTATCGCTTCATCTACGCGCGTGTGGGAAATCGGCCCGATGCGGAGGATCTGACGGCGCAGGTCTTCGTGCGTGCCATCGAGCAGCTCGACACCGGGCGCGAGCCCGGGCAGATCGCGGCATGGCTGTATCGCGTCGCGCAGAACGCGACGGCCGACTACTGGCGCGCCTTCTACCGGCTGCCGCTCGTCGGCGTCGACCACGTGGCCCCGGGCTGGGAGCCGGCCGATGACGCGAGCGACCGGGCGTCCACCGAGCCCGACGAGCGCGCCCGCGCGCGCGCCCAATCGCTCCTGCGTCGCCTGCCCGACCACTACCGGCGCGTCCTCGAGCTGCGTTTCCTCGAGCGGATGAGCGTGGCGGAGACGGCCGACGCGATGGGCATCAGCAGCGGCAACGCCCGCGTGCTCCAGTACCGCGCCCTGCGTCGCGCGGCCCTGCTGGGAGATGGCGCCGATGGCTGACGACGAGCGCCGCGTGGCCGACGCGGCCGACCGATTCGACGGCTATCTCGACGCCCTGCTCGGCGACGGCCGGCCATCGCCGGAGGCGGTCGGCGACCGGGACGAGGCGGAGATGGCGCGCACGGCCGCCGAGCTCGCGGCCAGCGCCCGAGCGCCTGCGGAGGGAGCACCGGACCCCGCGTTCGTCGAGCAGCTCCGGCTGCGCATGCGCCAGGCCGATGCGGGCATCGCTGCCGTCCGCCAGCCGCCGCCGGTACGCGAGCGGGCACGACCCGACGGAGCCGCTCGCTGGCGCCTCTCGCGGCGCCAGCTGCTCCAGGCGGGGCTCGGCGCGGCCGCCGGCGTCGCGGCCGGAGTCGTCGGCGCGTCGCTGGGTCAGGATGCGGAGCGACGCACGCCGATCGGCGAGGACGACCAGCCGCTCGTCGCCGGCGCCGGCTTCTGGACCGAGGTTGCCCGGCTGGAGGACGTGCCGCCGGGGAGCGCCCTGCGTTTCAGCACGGTTGCCTTCGACGGCTTCGTCGTCAACGACGCCGGGACGGTGAGGGCGCTCTCGTCGGTGTGCACGCACATGGGCTGCACCCTCCAGTTCCGTCCAGACTGGCAGGACCTGCGCTGCCCGTGCCACGGGGCAAGCTTCGACCTCGCCGGACGGCTGGCGAACGGTCGCCGCTCCTGGCGCTCCGAGGGTGCGTACCACGGCGACGCGAGCGCCTACCCGATCGAGCTGCCGGACCTCGTCAAGCCTCGCGTCAAGGTCGCAGACGACCTGATCTGGGTCTGGACGGCGCAGGCCTAGAAGCGGATGATCTCGAAGAGATAGCCGATCAGGTACGGGATCGCCAGGACGACGAGGATGAGGGCGAGCACGATCCCGGCGTAGAGGAAGAGGCTCAGGTCCGGCGGCCCGGCCCGCTCCGGCGGCGGCGTCAGGCGCTTCGGCAGATGCGACGGACGTCGCGGCCGCCGGTGCTCGTACTTGTGCGGCTGGGTCAGGTCCGGCATCCGGAAGCGCGACTCGGGCATCGGCTACTCGTAAACCTCCGGATTGACCGGCGTCGGCAGGCGCTCGCCGCGCAGGCCGGCGAGCAGATTGGCGGCGGCCATCGCGGCCATCCTGCCGCGCGTCACCCTCGAGGCCGAGGCGATGTGCGGGACGACGATACAGTTCGGCAGCTGCACGAGCGGGTGACCGGCCGGCAGCGGCTCGGGCTCGGTCACGTCCAGGCCGGCGGCGAAGATCTCGCCGTCGCGCAGCGCACGCTCGAGCGCCTCCGGATCGACGACCGGCCCGCGCGACGTGTTGACGAGGACCGCGGTCGCCTTCATCGCCCGAAGTGCGTCCGCGTCAATGAGGTGATGGGTCTCATCGGTCAGGTTGACGTGCAGGCTGATGAAGTCCGAAGTGGAGAGCAGCTCGTCCATCTCGACCCGGCGCGCGCCCAGCTCCGCCTCGTCGGCGGGCGAGGCCGGGTGGACGTCGTGGTAGACGATCTCCATCCCGAAGCCGCGGCCGCGCCGGGCCATCTCGCGTCCGATCCGCCCGAACCCGACGATGCCGAGCCGCGCCCCGTGGACGTCGACCCCCATGAGCAGCATCGGGCCCCAGGTCCTCCAGTTCCCGTCCCGGACGTAGTCGACCGACTCGGGAATTCGCCGCGCGGCGGCCATGAGGAGCGTGAAGGCCAGATCGGCGGTCGTCTCGGTCAGGACGCCGGGCGTGTTGCCCGCCGGGATGCCGCGCCGCGTGCAGGCCGGGACGTCGATGTTGTCGAAGCCGACCGCAAAGTTGCTGACCACCTTGAGCTGCGGGCCTGCCGCGTCGAGCAGCTCGTCGTCCACGGTGTCGGTGAGGAGCGAGAGGAGGCCGTCGACGCCCTGCACGCGTCGCAGGAGCTCGTCTCGCGGCGGCGGGAGCTCGTCGGTCCACAGGTCGACCTCGCAGGCCTCTCGGACGGGATCGAGGCCATCGTCCGGGATGACGCGGGTGACGAGGACGCGCGGCCTCATGCGCCGGCGCCGACGAGCTCGCCGGTGCGCTCGAGCTTCGCGAGCGACTCGGCCACGCGCTCGAGCGCGGCGGCGAGGTTCTCAGGCGAATTCGCGTAGCTGAAGCGCATGTGGCCCTCGCCGTGTGCGCCGAAGGCCGTGCCGGCCAGGCCGCAGACGCCGGCATCGTAGAGCAGGTGGTCGGCGATCTCGGCGCTGCTCCGGCCGAAGCTCGAGACGTTCGGGAACGTGTAGAACGCGCCCTGCGGCATGACGCAGCTCACCCCGGGAATCGCGTTCAGGCCGTCCACCATGAGCTGGCGGCGAGCGATGAACTCGTCGCGCATCGCCTCGGCCGCGTCCTGCGGCCCGGTCAGCGCCTCGACGGCGCCGGCCTGCGCGAACGCGTTCGTGCACGAGACGCTGTTGATGACGAGCCGGCTGAACGACGGCACGAGCCACTCGGGCAGCACGCCATATCCCATCCGCCAGCCGGTCATCGCGAACGTCTTGCTGAAGCCGTCGAGCGTGATCGTGCGCTCGGCCATGCCCGGCAGCGTCGCGATGCTCAGCAGCTTCCCCGAGTACTGCAGCCGGCCGTAGATCTCGTCGGCCAGGACGACGAGG
>CAZKFP010000193.1:0-3661 GCA_964552085.1 uncultured Steroidobacteraceae bacterium | reverse complement strand
GGGCCGATGATCTGGCGGTTCCTGGCGCTCTGCGGCTGGCTGGCTCGACGGACGGGACGGCTGGCGACCGCCTTCGCCCTCGTCCTCGCCCTGCTCGCCCTCGTGCCGATCGTCGTGCCGCTGCTCGATCCGCAGCCGCAGGACGTCACGGTCCAGGAGGTCATCGACGGCGACATTGACGAGCCGGCCGGCTGGGTGCGGCTCCGCGGGCGGACCGTTCCGCTCGCCGAGTCACCGACCGGCGAGCGTGGCCGGTTCGGCCTGCTCGTCGACGAGGCCGACACGCTTCGCGCCATCGTGCTTCGGGACGATGCCCCGGTCGACGCACGCGCGTCGACAATGGTCACCGGGCACCTCGCGCCGGCCGCGGTCATCGTCGAGGAACAACTGCCGATCGAGGCGACGGTCGCGGGTACCCCGCCCGTCGTCGTCGCCGATCGCGTCGTCGACCTCGACGCCGAGCCGAAGCCGGAGCGGGTCGTGCACTGGCCGCTCTCCATCCCGCCAGCCCTGCTCGCGGCGATGCTGCTTGTCGGCGTCCGGGTCGGCTATCCGATCTTCCGGCCCAGCACCGAGATCGACGTCGTCTCCGGGCCGCTCGGTCCCGGCGAGCGCCTGCCGGCCGCGTACGGCGGGCGGATCGGTCCGAACGTCTGTGACCTCGCGGACGCCGGCCCGGTGCTGTTCATCGTGCGCCGCGGCCCGATGGGCAACGTGCTCACCGCGCAGCCGCTCGCCGAGAGTGGCGAGGTCGCCCCGCAGCCGGTCGAGATCGGCGGTGGCTGGACGAGCGGTCGCGTCGGCTACGTCTCCACGATCAACGAGACCGTTCCGGCTCTCATCGTCCGATCCGAGCTCGTTGACGCCACGTTCCTCTTCGCGCGGACGTCGGAGCGCGACCGTGTGGCCCGCCTCGTGGCCGTCGATCGCTGACGCATCGGCCCTAGAGGAGCCAGATGAGGACGATCGTGGTCAGGTAGCCGAGGAGCAGGAGGCCGCCCGCAACGAGATTCAGGTTCACGTTCGTGCCCATGACCGCCATGAGCGCGTACGGGCTGTCGTAATGGGCCTTCAGCCCGGCGTGGACGCGGAACGCGAGCGGCAAGGCCGCCAGGGCGATGAGCGTCGGCCACGGCAGCAGCCCCGCGAGCACGCCGGCCGGGATGACGGCGAGGGCGGCGATCGCGGCCACGAGGTAGCCGGTCCGGATCGCATCGGGGCTGAAGCGCGTCGGGAGCGTGCGCTTGCCGGTCGCGGCGTCCGACCGACGGTCCGGGATCTCGTTCACGAACAGGATCAGCGCGATGAGGATGCCCGGCACGAGCGACAGGACGAACGGCTCCAGGGCCAGCCGTCCGGTCTGCACGACGTAGGCGCCGAGCAGCATGATCGGCCCGAAGCCGATAGCCACGGCGATCTCACCGAGGCCCCGGTAGACGAGCTTCAGCGGAGGCGCCGTGTACGCCACGCCCACGAGGATCCCGGCGACGCCGATCCAGAGCAGGGTGACGGAGCCGGTGACGGCCACGAGCACGAGGCCGATCGCCGCCGCGACCCCGAAGAGGGCCAGCGCGAGCCGGGTCAGGCCGCCGATGCTGACGAGGTCGTACACGGCGACGCGCGAGCCACCCGAGAACTGCGTCGGGGTCTTGTTCGCGTCATCGGCACCGGAGAGCGTGTCGAAGATGTCGTTCGTCACGTTGATGGCGAGGTGGGCGAACGAGCCGCCGATGAGGGTCAGCAGTGCGGCCCACCACGTGAACGCGCCGTGGCTGGCCGCGACGGCGATACCGAGCAGGACCGGCACCGCGGTCGCGGAGAGGAAGGGAAGGCGCGTCGTGCGCAGGGCCAGCCAGAACGGGGAGAGTCGAGGACGGATCGTCCGGCCCTTCTCGATCGAGAGGGCGGCGAGGTAGCGACGTGACTGCGGCACCGATCGCTCGGAATACTCGAAGAACGGCATCTCTGTCTCGTCCCAGCCCCAGGCACGCGTCGGTGTGACGGTCGCGGTCCCGTCGAATCGACCCCACAGCTGCAGGTAGCGCCGCTCGTCATAGCCACCCGGGATCGGGTGGATGTGGCTGCCGAGGAGGCTGATCTCGCGGTCGGTCGGGATCGTCATGCCGACCGGTTGAGTGATCGTCACCGTTCCACCCGCGTCGGCCTCGAAGGACGTCGCGACGCCGACCGGATAGCCGTCCTCGTCCACCCAGCTGACGACGACGTGCGGGTACTTCGACAGCCGCTCGACATCGTCGGCCGTCGCGTCGTGCGCGGAGCCGGTCCCCGATCGCGTCGCGACGGCCATCACGCCGCCTCTCGTCGAGGCGCCCGCGTCACGAGCGGGGCGCGCCCGGTGTCGCCCTGCGGCCAGTAGAGGCAGCGCTCGGGGCTGATCTCGATCACCGCCCGCTCGAAAAAGAGCGGAAGGGCCACGCGCACCTTGAGGAAGTCGTCGATCGACGGCTCCTTCTGGCGCCAAAGCCCGAGGATGAGCCGCTCCCAGTCGGCATGCGGGTCCTCCTCGATAAGCCTCGCGGTCCCCTGGATCGTCGCTCGGTCAGGGTTGCCCTTCGTGGCCACCGGGTCGGTGATGGCGAGTGACACGCGCGGGTCGCGCTTGATGTGCTCGAGCTTCTTGCTGAACAGCGTCGACGAGTGGAGGTAGATCTTCCCCTCGTGGTAGAGCGGAATGAGCGGGTGCGTGACCGGCCGGCCGTTCCGGCCGACGACCGTCAGCTCACCCACGAGCGCGACCCCGAGCAGGCGCTCGACGGGCTCCGATAGCCATCCCAATCGTTCGTCCCCTGGCAGCAACATAAAACGTGTTACCGCAGTTTAGCACATTCGGCGCGGCATGCCGGCTGCACAGGAGCCGCCATGACGATCCAGCAGCCACCGCCCGACGACGACATGCCCCCGCCGGTGCCCGAGACCGACCCGAGCCCGATGCCGATCGGCACGCCCGACGAGCCGGAGCGGCGCGCTCCCGGAGAGGACCAGCCACCGATGGGCGCGCCGCGAGACGAGCCGGACCAGGGGCTCGACTAACGCCGTCCGGGGTGCCACAGTTGCGTCGCGCAGGGGTTCTGCGCATGAGCAATATGACAATGAACAAGGAGGTGGCAGCGTTGCAGCGACGCAAGCTGACACTGTCACTGGCAGTCGCGGGGCTCGTCAGCCTCGCCGCGGTGAGCGCGGTTTCCGGCCAGGATCCCGAAGAAGACGCCGACGAGCTCCCCGCCACGGAAACGCGGACCGGGACGATCGAGGCGGTCACGGACGCCGATGGGGACATCGAGTACCAGCTGACCGATGCCAACGGAACGATCCCGCTGAGCGTCGGCCCGCCCTGGTTCTGGGGCGAGAACCACCCGCTCGACGGCCTCTCCGGCGAGGTGACCGTTACCGGCGAGCTTGACGATGGCACGCCGCCGGCCCATGCCAACGCTCGTAACCGTGCCGACCGGGTCCCATCGTTCGACGTCTTCACCGTCGACGGCGAGACGATCCGAGCGGCGGGCAAGCCCCCATGGGCCGGCGGACCCAAGGTGGTCGGCGAGTCACATCCCGGGTATGCCGGCTGGTCGCGCGGCCAGGACGCGCAGAACGCCGGCGCCGACAACGCGGACTCGGCCCCCTAGCGTTCACGGACTCAGGA
>CAZKFP010000192.1:0-5967 GCA_964552085.1 uncultured Steroidobacteraceae bacterium | reverse complement strand
CGGGGTCGCGCCCAGCAGGGTGAGGACGGACACCTCGCTCGTGTCGCCCTCGCGAATCGCGTAACGCGCGTAGCCGTCGACCGCTCCGCCCACGTCATGGAGGACGTGGAACGGCGCTCCGCGGCCGCGCCGCCACTTCTCTGGGAAGTAGAAGACCTCGGCGTTCCAGAACTCGGGGGAGTTGGTGAAGAATCCCGGTCGCGCGGGCCGCACCGCGTCGTACACCGGCGGAAAGGCCGCCCGGGCTTCGTCCTCGGTCACCATGCGGATCTGCCCGCGAAACGCGTGCGGCAGCCGGAACGCGTTGCGGTGGCGTTCGATCTTGACAGAGGCCTTGAGCGATGCGAGCCCGTAGCCGAAGCGCTGGTAGATGCTCCCCTCCGATGCCCAGAGCGCCGCGAGCGGCTCGCCGCGACGGTGCACGTCGTCGAGCTGCATCCGCATCATCCGGCGCAGGGCGCCGCGACGCCGATGCGTCGGATGCACGCCCACGGTCGTGACGCCGGCGGCCGGCAGCACGCCGCCCGGGATCGTCAGATCGAAGCTGAGGGCGGCCGCGTTCCCCACGATCCGGTCGCCGTCATAGGCCGCGATGGCGCGGTCGAACTCGAGGACGGACTCCCAGACGGGCGCTGCCTCGTCGCTCAGGTGATCGGAGAAGCCGATCCCGATCGAGTCGAGGAAGGCACGCCGGTCGCCGTCGAATGGCCGGACGTCGATCTCCATCGGCAGATTATGGCCCGGTCGTGGTCTATGATTCGGCCGATGTTCCCGATCTCGGACGACAACGAGCGCGGACACGGGCCGGCCTACGTCACCCTGGCGTTCATCGCCATCAACATCTTCGTCTTCCTCGTCCTTCAGGGTGCCGGCGCCACGACCGAGGGAGAGAAGTTCACGTACGGCTTCAGCGCCGTGCCGCTCGAGATCACGACCGGGGAGGATCTGACCGAGCCGCGGCCGATCACCGTCGACGGCGAGACGGTCCAGGTGCCGCAGGAGCCGGGCCCCACACCGATCTGGCTGACGCTGTTCACGAGCATCTTCATGCACGGCGGCTGGCTCCATCTCGGCGGCAACATGCTCTATCTGTGGATCTTCGGCGACAACGTCGAGCACCGCATCGGCCACGGGCTCTTCGCGGTCTTCTACGTGGTCGGAGGGATCATCGCCAGCTTGACGCAGATCCTGGTCGACACCGAGTCGGTGATCCCGACCCTCGGCGCCTCCGGCGCCATTGCGGGGGTGCTCGGGGCGTACCTGGTCATGTTCCCGGGGAACCGGGTCCTCGTGATCATCATCCGCTTCGCGGTCTGGGTGCCGGCGCTCGTGGCGATCGGGTTGTGGGCGGTGTTGCAGTTCATCAACGGCTTCGGCGCGCTGGGCCTCGAGGAGACTGGCGGCGGGGTCGCCTACATGGCCCACATCGGCGGCTTCGTCGCCGGGGTCGTGGCAGGCCTGGCGTTCCGCGTCATCTTCAGCGAGCCGCGCCACCCGAGAGGCACGCCGGCCCGCGCGCACGGATGACGCGCCTTCCCGCGGCGGCCGGGCTGTTCGGTCCCGGCAGCATGTCGTGGCGGATCGACCGCGAGGTGCTCGTCCTGGCCGGGGGCTCGTGCGCGCTCCTCATGCAGGCCGCACATCCGGTCGTGGCTGCCGGGGTGGTCGAGCACTCGACGTACGCCACCGACCCGTTCGGCCGGCTGCTGCGCACCCTGACGAGCAGCTTCGACGTCGTGTTCGGCAGCCGGTCGCGAGCCGAGGCCACGATCCGCCGCGTCAATGCCATCCACGGCTCCGTGCGCGGCATCATGCCGGGCGGCGGAGCGTATTCCGCGCTCGACCCGGAGGCCCTCCTGTGGGTCCACGCCACGCTCGTCGACACGGCCCTGCGCGTGTACTCCCGCTTCGTGCAGCCATTGACCGACGCGGAGGAGCAGGCCTACCACGAGGAGTGCGCGCGGGTCGCCATCCTGCTGAACGTGCCCGCCGGCGAGGTCCCGCGGACCGTGGGTGAGCTGCGCGCCTGGATGGCCGAGATGGTCGAGTCCGGACGAGTTCGCGTCACGCCGGCCGCGAGGGAGATCGCGCGGACCGTGCTCCACCCGTCGCGGCTCGGGCCGCGCGTCGCGTGGGACGCCGCCCACCTCGTCTCGCTGGCGACCCTCCCGGACGCGCTGCGGCGGCAGTACGGGATCCGCTGGTCCTCGGCCCGCGAGCGCGGGATCGACCGCCTGGCGGCCGTCACGCGCCGTGCCCTGCCTTTCGTCCCACCACCGCTGCGCTTTGTCCCACAGGCGCAGAGCGCGGAGCGGCGCGTGCGTCAGGCGCGCGGGGCGACGGCGGGGTAGCTGCGGCGAGTTCCGGCTCGCTCGAACCCGAGCCGCGTGACGTTGCGCGCCGATGCTCCGTCCTCGACGGTCGAGCCGGCGACGAGGTCGCAGCCGGCGCGCGCGGCGTGCGCCGCGCGCGTGACGATGAGGGCGCGCTGCAGGCCCCGCCCCCTGAACGCGGGCAGGACCGAGCCGGCGCGCAGCCAGCCGACGCCGCGATGGACGTGCAGGCTGCCGGCCGCGACCGGCCGGCCGTCGACCTCCGCCACGAACCGATGGTGGTGCGCCGCGCGCGCGAGCTCGGGCTCGACCCGTGTCCAGGCCCGACCGACGTCGGGCGGCAGGTCGCTCGCCTCCACGACGACCCGCGCCCACACGCCGACCTCGTCGCGCGCCAGCTGCCGGACGACGACGCCGGCGGGCGGCGGCTCGGCGGCCAGCGCATCGGGCGGCACCGACCAGCGCGCGAAGACGGTCTCCGCCTCCGCCCCCGGCCAGGGTGGGTCATCGGCGAGGACCCAGCCCGCGACGCCGTGTCGCGTGAAGTGCTCGAGCGCCAGGTCGACGAGGTTCGGAAGGTGAGCGAACCCGATGGCCAGGTTGAAGGCCGTGCCCGGCACGGATGGCGTCGCCGCCACCGCGACCTCCCCGTCGTCGAGCAGGCGCGTGCCGATGCCGGCTTCGGCCGCCGCCTTCCAGAATGCCACCGAGCTCTCGCGCTCCGCCCCGTCGAGGCGGTCGGCGATCCGGAAGCGTTCGGCCGCGTCGTCGGCCGGCGGGGAGAGCGTGATCGGGTCACCCGGTCGCACGATGCCCTCGCGCACGACGCGTGCGTACATCCGGCTGTCCGCGGGGTGGGCCTTCATCGCGAGACGGCCGAAGCGCAGGTCGGTGAACGAGTGGCGAATCGTGCGGCACGGGTTCGTCGGGGCGGAGAGCTCGAGGACCACCTCGCCTCCGATCGCCAGCCGCGTGCCGACCGGCAGGGTCGAGACGTCGAACCCCTCGGTCGTCAGGTTCTCGCCGGTCGTGCCGGGGCCGATCGGGTGGCCCTCCGCGGCGACGCGCCGGATCGCCTCGATGCCCAGGATCGAGACGGCGCGATGCGGGCCGCCGTGCACCGTGATCTCCCGCTGGCGGTCACCTTCGACCCCGCCGCTCGTCACCCGGGCCGCGGGGACGGGCAGCTTCGGCACTCCACCGTCCGAGACGTTGACCTGGAGGAGCGTTCCGTCGCGCATCGACGCATCGTACCGGCTCGTCGCGAGATCGCCGCGCGCGACCCATCGGGCCGGCGCCGCTATCATGACCGCGCCCGCGCCCCAGCCCTCGCGCGGCCAGAGGAACCAGATTTGACCCGATTTGCCAGGCTGGCGGTCGCCGCTGCCGTCGCCACCTTCGTCCTGATCGCCGTGGGCGGCCTCGTGCGCGCCACCGACTCGGGCCTGGGCTGCCCTGACTGGCCGCTTTGCTTCGGTGACTGGCTGCCCCCCGCCGATCTGCATGCCTGGATCGAGCACAGCCACCGCCTCATCGCCGCGATCTTCGTCGGGCCGCTCGTTGGCGTCATCGGCCTGATCACGCTCTTCAGCCGCCGTCGCCGTGACATCCCCCTGCTCGCGGCCGCGATCGTGGCCGGCCTCCTCGTCATCGTCCAGTCCCTGCTCGGTGCCGCGGTCGTGCTCGAGGGGCTTGCCGCCGAGCTCGTGACCGCCCACCTGGCCATGGCGCTCGTCGTCCTGGCGGCGGTCGTCTTCATCGCCGAGCGGGCGACGCGCGGACCGATGCCCGCCGCGCACGCGCGGCCGAGCGTGACCCGCCTCGTGGCCGTCACCGCCGTCGCGATCCTCGCGCAGATGCTGCTCGGCTCCTGGGTGACCGGCCAGCACGCCGGCCTCGCGTATGCCGACTTCCCCCTCATGGATGGCGCGGCCATCCCGGCGATCGCCGGCGAGCAGCAGGCGATCCACTTCGCCCACCGGGCCATGAGTGTCCTGCTCGCGATCCTCGTCGCGTGGACGGCGGTCGCCATCCACCGCTCGACCGATGCGCCGATGGCGCGGCGCCTCGCCGTCGGGCTCGTCATCCTCCTCGCCATCCAGGTTGCGCTCGGCGGGCTGAACGTCGTCTCGCGGCTGTCGGCCGTCTTCGTCGTCCCGCACCTCGCGGTCGGTGCCGCGATGTGGGGCGCATCGGTCTGGCTGCTGCTGACGACCCGACGGCTGCGTCGCGCCGAGCTGCCGGCCCGGGCGACGGCACGCGAGCCGGGTCCGGCGGACACGGTGCGCGCGTACATCTCGCTCACGAAGCCGCGGATCATCGAGCTCCTGCTCGTGACGACCGTCCCGACGATGGTGCTGGCGCACGGCGGGATCCCGTCCATCTGGCTCATGACCGCGGTCGTCATCGGTGGGACGCTCGCGGCCGGGGGAGCGAACGCGATCAACATGTTCGTCGACCGCGACATCGACGACCTCATGCGCCGGACGCGGCACCGGCCGCTGCCGAGCCAATCGGTCAGCCCACGCGGCGCGCTCGCTTTCGGCGTCCTCCTGAGCGTCCTGGCCTTCGCGTTCCTGGCGCTTGCCGTGAACCTGCTCAGCGCGCTGCTGGCGATGAGCGCGATCGCCTTCTACGTCTTCGTCTACACGATGTGGCTGAAGCGCACGACGCCGCAGAACATCGTCATCGGAGGGGCCGCCGGCTGCGTGCCGGTCCTCGTCGCCTGGGCCGCCGTGACCGGCGAGGTCGGGCTCCCGGCGCTCGTCCTGTTCGCCATCGTCTTCTACTGGACCCCGCCGCACTTCTGGGCACTCGCGCTGCGCTATCGCGGCGACTACGCGTCCGCCAGGGTGCCGATGCTGCCGGTCGTGCGAGGCGAGGTCGAGACGGCGCGCCAGATCGTGCTCTACACGATCGCGCTCATCGCGGTCAGCCTGCTGCTCCTGCCCGCAGCCGGCATGGGCTGGATCTATCTCGTGGCGGCGCTCGTGCTCGGCGGCCTGTTCCTGTCGAGCGCGCTGCGCCTTCGAGCCGATGCGGGCAGCGGCCGCGCGGCGATCGCCCTGTTCCGCTACTCGATCAGCTACCTGACGCTCCTGTTCGCCGCGATCGCCGCCGACGCGCTCCTCCGCTTCCCCCTCGCCTAGCACGAAACGGCCGACGGCAGTGGACGCCCCCCGACTTCTCCTGGAGCGCTACGTCGCTGGTGGCATCGCCGAGACCGATGACGATCGGCGTCGCCTCCGCAAGCGCTCCCTGACCCTGGCGGTCACCCTCATCTGCGTCTTCGCGCCGCTCTGGATCATCACGTACCTCCTTCTCGGCCGACCGCTGGCCGCCGCCATCCCGGCCGCGTACGTCGCGTTCTCGCTCGTGGGCCTGGCCGTGCTGTTTGCGACGAAGCGCGACGGCGTGTTCCTCGGCCTGCAGGTCGTGGCGATGTTCCTCCTGCCGGTCGCGCTTCAGTGGGCGCTCGGCGGCTTCGTGCAGGGCAGCGCCGTCGTGCTGTGGTCGTTCGCATCGGTCCTCGTCGCGCTCCTCACGTGGGGCCCGCGAGCGGCGACCCGGGTCGTCGCCGCGTTCGTCGGGGCCGTCTTCGTGACCGCGCTGGCCGAGGCCGGCCTGCGGTCGG
>CAZKFP010000191.1:0-15651 GCA_964552085.1 uncultured Steroidobacteraceae bacterium | reverse complement strand
GGCTTCAGGATGAACGTGTTGCCGCAGGCGATGGCATTGGCGAACATCCACATCGGCACCATGGCCGGGAAGTTGAACGGCGTGATGCCGGCGACGACGCCGAGCGGCTGGCGGATCTGGTAGACGTCGACGCCGCTGCTGACCTGCTCGCTGAAGCCGCCCTTGAGCAGGTGCGGGATTCCGGTCGCGAACTCGAGGTTCTCGAGGCCGCGGGCGACCTCGCCCAGCGCGTCGGACCTGACCTTGCCGTGCTCCCGCGTCAGGTGGGCGGCGATCTCCTCGCGATGCTGCTCGACGAGGTTTCGGACGCGGAACATGATCTCGGTCCGGCGGCTGATGCTCGTCGCGCGCCACGCGGGGAAGGCCTCGTGCGCTGCCGCGACCGCCGCGTTGACCTCATCAGCCGAGGCGAAGTCGACGTGGCGGGCCACCTCCCCGGTGGCCGGGTCGTAGACCGGGCCGCTGCGCCCGCTCGTTCCCGCCACGCGGGCGCCGTTGATCCAGTGGTTGACCTGGTCCCGCCGGGTCGCGTCGCTGTCTGCGGCGACCGGCGGGTCTGCGACGTGCGTCATCTTGTCCACGTGGCCTCCGTGATGAGACCGACAACGATACTCTGCCGCCGCCGCTCTGGCATCCTCGCGACATGGCGACGCTCCGCACCCATCTCGTGGTCCCGCGCGGCGACGGGCGCTCGGTCCTCACCGTCGACGGGTCGCTACCCGTCCTCGACCTCGCAATCGGTCGAGATGAGACCGTTGTCCTGGCCCTGCGACGTCAGCTTGCCGAGGAATGGTCGCTCGATGCGGTGGTGCTGGAGACGCACCTCCGCCCGCTCGACGCATCGGTCCACGCCGCGGACGAGCCCGTCGAAGACGAGGCGTACGTGGCGCTCGGCGTGCTCGACCCTCCGGCACCGTCGTGGACTCCACCCGTGGGCGCGCGCTGGGCCCCGCCTCCGGCGACGCTCCCCGACCTCGTCGGCGGCCGAGCCTCGACGTGGCTCGCCGAGCTCACGGGGACGGCCGAACCCGATCCTCTGCGGCCGCAATGGTCGCGATCGGGATGGCAGCAGCGCGCCGAAGCATGGATCCGCGCCTCGCTGTCGGCCATCGACCGCCCGGCAGTCGGTCCGCTCGAGGTCCGCCGGCTGTGGGGCATCTCGGCGCTCGAGCGCGTGGAGACAGCCGGAGGCGGCGCGGCGTGGTTCAAGGCAGTGTTCGTGCCGTTCCGTCACGAGGTTGCCCTGACGCGGCTCCTCGCCTCGGCCGTCCCCGACGCGGTTCCCCGCGTCCTCGCCAGCGACGACGAGGCTGGCTGGCTGCTGCTGGATGACATCCCCGGAGGTCCGCTTGGTTGGGAGGCGGCTCAGGGGACGGCAGAGGCCGCGATCCGGAAGCTGGTCGAGGTGCAGGCCGCCATGCACGGGCGCGAAGCAGAGATCCTGGCGACCGGCGCGCCTCACCGCCCGCTGGCGGACCTTGCCGACGACGTCGGGCGCGCGATGGCCGAGCCCGCCGAGGTGGAGAGTCCGCCGATCGACCGCTCCGAGCTGAGCACGGTGATGGAGTGGATCGGCCGACAGGCCGCGTGGCTGGCGGGCATCGGTCTGCCGGAGACCCTCGTCCACGGAGATTTCCACGTCTGGAACGCGTTCGCCGGCGATGATTCGCCGGTCCTCATCGACTGGTCGGACGCGGCCGTCTCGCATCCGCTCCTCGAGATCGGTCCATGGTTCGGCCATCCGGGTGCGCCCGGGGACGCGGACCGCTACTGGCATGCGTGGCTGGACGCCCTGACGAGCCTCGGTCCGATGGGAGCGGTGCGCGACGAGCGTGACACGGTGTTCGGGTTGGCGGCCGCCTACCAGCTTGTGAGCTACGCCGGCATCGTGCGCAACCTCGAGCCGGCCAACCGTTACCAGCTGAGCGACGGCGTCCGTGATTTCTGGTCCCTACTGAAACGCGCCGCCACGGGGGCCTGAGTCCGGCGCGACGGCCGGCTACGACCGGGGGATCTCGTCGCCGCGCAGCATGACGTCCGCCCGGGTTGCCCGCCAGTCGTAGTCGGCGACCTCCTCGTACGGGCCAAGCAGCCCGTGCTCACGGAGCCATCGGTCGCTGTAGAGCTTCCCGATGTAGTTGCGCCCGGAGTCGGGCAGAACAACGACGAACAGGGCATCCGGGTCATCGAGGTCCCGTGCCACCTGGAGCGCGGCCCACAGGACCGTCCCGCAGGACTCACCCATGAGGATGCCCTCGCGCAGGGTCCCGATGCGCGCCATGAGCATCGAGTCGCGGTCGCTGACCCGGACGACCACGTCGCACACATCGGTGTCGTAGGTCGACGGCCAGAAGTCCTCGCCGATCCCCTCGGTCAGGTACGGATGCGGCAAAGCGCCGGAGTAGACCGATCCATCCGGGTCGGCCCCGACGATGACGACCGCCGGGTTGCGCTCCTTCAGGTAGCGCGCCGCGCCCGACACGGTGCCACCGGTCCCGAGCGCGACGACGAGGTGGGTGAGGCGACCGCCGGTCGCGTCCCAGATCTCCGGGCCGGTCGTTGCGTAGTGAGCCTCGGGGTTGGCCGGGTTCGTGTACTGGTCCGGCTTCCACGCCCCCGGCGTCTCGCGCGCCAGGCGGTCCGAGACGCGGTAGTAGGAGCGCTCGTCATCGGGTTCGACGTCGGTGGGGCACACGACGACCTCGGCACCGTAGGCCCGCAGCAGGGCGCGCTTCTCCTCCGACTGCTTGTCGGCCATGACGAAGATGCAGCGATACCCCTTCACCGCGGCCGCCTGGGCCAGCCCGACGCCGGTGTTGCCGCTCGTCGGCTCGACGATGACGCCGCCGGGCTTGAGCAGTCCCGCGCGCTCGGCGGCCTCGATCATCGGCAGCGCGATTCGATCCTTGACCGACCCGCCCGGGTTCATGTGCTCGAGCTTCGCGACGAGTCGAGGACGGACGTCCCGCGCCAGCCGGTCGAGCGCCACGAGCGGCGTCGATCCGACGGCCGCCGTGACGTCGGGCAGGATGCCCGGCCGCTCAGCCAGCGGAGGACTCCGCGTGCGGCTGCGGCGCCGGCGCCTCGGCCGCTGCCTCATCGGCCGGGCGGATCATCGGCGAGCCCCAGCCGCGTCGGTGCCGGTAGACGAGCCAGGCGCCGGCCACCACGAAGCCGATCATCCCGACCCACATGGCGGTCGGCACGCCGAGGATCGTCCAGTTGTCGACGCGATACGTCTCGAGGAGCGTGCGGACGGCGCCGTACCACATGATGTACATGAGCGCCGCGTCACCGGCGAAGAGGCGCGAGCCGAAGCGGCGGATGACGAAGACGAGGACGAGCATGCCGAGCAGGTTCAGCGCCATCTCGTACGCGAAGAGCGGCACGAACTGGGTCGTCTCGACCGGATACGTGACAGCGTCCCACGGGGTGCCGGCGCGGTGCTCGGCGTCGATCTGGATTCCGAAGGGCAGGCAGGGCGGGAAGTCGATGCCACACAGCGAGGTCGGCGGCCCGTACAGCTCCTGGTTCACGAAGTTGCCGAGGCGGCCGATCACCTGGCCGAGCAGGAGAGCCGGCGCGAAGATGTCGAGCCAGCGCGCCGTGTTCAGGCCCTTCGAGCGGGTGTAGATGAGGATCCCGAGCGCCCCGCCGGCCACGCCGCCGGGAATCCCGATGCCGCCGTTCCAGATCTGCGGGATGACGAGCGGGTTGGCGCTGTAGAAGTCCCACAGGTGGATGACGTGGTAGATCCGCGCGCCGATGACGGCGAGCACGATGACGAGCAGGAGCATCGACCAGCCATCCTCGGGGTCCTCGCGCAGCCAGGTCGCGACGCGAGCGCCGAGGAGTGCGGCGATGAGGACGGCGCCCGCGATGATGATCCCGTACCAGTGCAGCTGGATGGGACCAACCTCGAACGCAACGGGGTCGATCACCGGCCGATTCTAGCGCCGATCGCCGGAACGGCCCGGACGGTCGGTCGCCTGGGGCCGGTCGTCGAGCTCCCCGTCGGGATGCGGGAATCGGTCGAGACGCCGCAGGACCGGGAAGATACCGGCCCAGGCACCGGTCACGACCAGGGTCGCGATGCCGCCCACGACGACGGCCGGGACCGTCCCCCACCACGCGGCCGTCACGCCCGACTCGAACTCGCCCAGCTCGTTCGAGGCGCCGATGAAGACCGAGTTGACGGCGCTCACCCGGCCACGGATCGCATCCGGCGTCTCGAGCTGGACGAGGAGGTGCCGGATGTACATGCTCACCATGTCGCCGGCGCCCATGACGACGAGCGCCGCGACGCTGAGGACGAAGCTCGTCGAGATCCCGAAGACGATCGTGGCGAGGCCGAAGGCAGCGACCCCGCCGAACATCCATCGCCCGACGTGACGGCGAATCGGCCGGATGGCGATCAGGGCGGCCAGCACCGCCGCACCGACGGCCGGTGCCGCGCGCATGACGCCGAGCCCGACCGGTCCGACGTCGAGGATCTCGCCGGCGTAGATGGGCAGAAGCGCGGTGGCGCCGCCGAACAGGACGGCGAACAGGTCGAGCGAGATCGCGCCGAGGACGATCGGCCGTGACCGCACGAAGGCGACGCCGGACAGGAGCGTGCCCCACGAGACCGGCTCTCGGGTCGTGTCCAGCCGCCCGCCGCCGCGCAGGCCAGCGACGAGCAGGACGCCGACGACGAGCAGGATCGTCGCCAGGGCGTACGCCACCGTCACGCCGAACAGGACCAGGGCGCCGCCCAGCGCGGGGCCGGCGATCGTCGCCACCTGGCCGAGCGAGGAGTTGACCGCCACCGCTCGCGGAAACAGGGCGATCGGCGCCAGGTTGGGGAGGAGGGCCTGCCCGGTCGGCTGGTTGAAGGCGCGTGCCACACCGAACAGGACCATGACCCCGAAGATCGGCGCCGTGTCGGTCACCCCGCCGACCGAGAGCGCCAGCAGGATCGCGGCGCACACGGCGAGGAGGGCATACGTGAGGAGCTGGACGCGCCGGCGGTCGAAGCGGTCCGCGACGTGCCCGGCAGGGAGGATGAGCACGATGAACGGCAGGAACTGCGAGAGCGCGACGAGCCCGAGGTCGAACGGGTCGCCCGTCACGCTGAAGATCTGCCAGCCGACGGCGACGGTCTGCACCTGCGTCGCCACCGACACGACGAAGCGCGCCGACAGGTATCGGCGCAGGTCGGGATGGCGCAGGACGATGAGCCGGCCCTCGGCCGGATCGGTCGACATTTGGGCGTGAGCGTAGCGGCCGAATCGGGCGCCCGCATTCGCGCCGCAGTGGGAGGCGTCCAATCTCTGGGCAACGCCCACGCGGGGGCGTAGATTTCCCGCACGCACGAACCTGGATGGACCGATGACCGATCCGAGCCCCGATCAAACGACCCGGCCGCTGCCGATCACCCAGCTCGTGACGCTGTCGATCTACTGGTTCGGCATCGTCATCATCTGGGGCGGGCTGAACAAGATCATCCTGCCCGCGATGATCGGCCGGCAACCCGGCGGCGCGGAGAACCTCGGCACCCTCCTCGCGATCGTCGTCTCGGTGGGGGTCGTGGCCCCGATCGTCATCCGGCCCACGCGCGGGCCGGTGAGCGACTACGCCGTCACCCGCTGGGGACGCCGCAAGCCCTACATCGTCGTCGGGACGCTGCTCGACATCGTCTTCCTCTTCGGGCTCGCGACCTCACAGACGTACGTCGCGCTCGTCGCGTTCTACTTCCTGCTCCAGCTCAGCTCGAACGCCGCCCAGGGCCCGTTCCAGGGATACGTCCCGGACCTCGTGCCCGCGAAACAGGTCGGCCTGGCGAGCGGGCTGATGGGCACGATGATCGTGCTCGGGACGATCGCCGGCGTCGGCATCGCGACGCTGGGAGTCACGACGGCGAGCCTCTTCCTGGCCACGATGGCCCTCGGCGTGGTCGAGCTGCTGACCATGGTCGTGCTCGCGGCGACCGTGCACGAGGGCACCGCGGCGCCGAAGCGCACCCGCTCATGGCTCGGCGTGGCACGCTCGGCATGGGGCACGGACATCCTGCGCCAGTCGAGCGTCCTGTGGCTGCTCGTCGTGCGGCTCCTCTTCCTCGGGGCCTATGCCGCCACCTCGCTCGCGCTTCCGTACTTCCAGCGCGCGCATGGAATGAGCGAGCAGGACGCGAGCACGACCGTCTTCGTCGGCACCGCCATCGTCGGGGTCATGACGGCCATCTCCGCGCTGCCGGGCGCCCGGCTGTCGGACCGATTCGGCCGCAGGCCGATGATCTGGGCCGCAGCCGTGATCGCCGGGATCGGCCTCGCCGGCGTCGCGTTCGCGCCGAACGCGACCCTCGCCATCGCCGCGTTCGTGCCCTTTGGGATCGGCATGGGGACGTTCCTCTCGGTCGACTGGGCGCTCATGACCGACGTGATCCCGAAGCAGACGTCGGGACGCTACATGGGCATCCTCAACGCGGGGACGGCGATGGCCGAGCCGGTGTATCTGCTCGTCGCGGGACCCCTCGCGCTCGACCTCGTCGGCCGCCTCCTGGGTCAGTCGTCCGGCGCGCGGGCGACGATGCTCGTCGCGGTCGTGTTCCTCGTCGGGGCCGCGCTCGCGCTCACGCGCGTCGATGCCCGCCGCCGCGAACCGCCCGCGCTCGACGCGGTCCTCGCTCCGGGCGCGGCGACGACCACCGCGGCCGGCAGCTGACGAGATGGTTGCTCCCCCGCCGGCCGTCGGCGGCCTCAGGCAGACCGGCCCGCGCGAGCTCAGCGTGACCGTCACCTGGCGGTACCGGCTCGAGTGGTGGCTCAGCCGGACGGTCATGCGCCTGCTCTTCGACCTGCGGGTCACCGGCCTGGAGCACTGGCCGCGGCCGCCGTTCCAGCTCGTGCTGAACCACCACAACGGCTTCGACCCGATCCTCGTCATGGCGGCCACTCGGCTCGAGCCGCGCATCACCTGGTTCGGGCCCCGCGAGGCGGACTTCAGCCGTGGCTTCAAGAACCGGGTCATGGCCTTCTTCGGGGGCATGATCCCGTACCACCCGGAGCACTCGACCCTCACGAGCGCCGTCCGCGCCGTCCGGCGGGTGTTCGCGGCAGGCGGTGTGCTCGGCATCTTCGCCGAGGGGCGCATCGGCTTCCGCGAGTCCGAGCTGCTGCCGTTCGAGGACGGCGCCGCCGCCTTCGCCACGTCGTCGGGGGTGCCGGTCGTGCCCGGTGCCATCGTCGGCTCGACCCACCTGTGGTTCCGACGGCGGATCGAGATCCGCTTCGGCCCGCCGCTCCAGACCGATGCCGCCCGCGGGCGCCAGGCGCGCGAAGAGCTCGACGCCCGCATTCGCGAAGCGGTGGCGGCCCTGCTGCCGGCCACGGAGCCGGCGCTCCCGCGTCGCCGGCCGCTCCGGTTCCTGACCGACCTGCTCAACGGCGCCGACGACGTCGCCCGCCGGCACGCCGAGCTGAATCGGCGCTAGCATCGGTCGGGCATGCTCCCCGTCATCTGGACGCTCTTCACCGTGCTCGCCGTGGGGGGGTTCCTCATGATGGCCGCCTA
The DNA here is from genome assembly GCA_964552085.1 of uncultured Steroidobacteraceae bacterium. Taxonomy (GTDB): domain Bacteria; phylum Chloroflexota; class Limnocylindria; order QHBO01; family QHBO01; genus JACDBZ01. Next base: position 8,100 of record CAZKFP010000191.1, on the reverse strand, counting down.
CTGGCTCGACGTGCAGGACCGGCCCGACCTGTCGACGCGGGCGCGCATCGGATGGTCGGCGGCGATCCTCCTCTTCCCGCTCTCGATCCCCGCCTATGCCTTCGCCAGCGACCCGGGCTGGCCGCCCTTCCTGCGAGCGGCGAGCCTCGTTCCAGCGGCGGCGATCGCGCTCTTCTTCGGCTTCGTCCTCGGCGTGTTCAGCTAGGCCCGCCGGCGCAGGAAGGCCCAGCCGGAGACCGCGGCCACGACGGCGATCGCGGCACCCATGAACAGGATCGGGGCGCTCGGCGCGGCTGACCCCGCCCCGGCCGCGGCCGGCTCGGCCGGTGGGACGACGGTGAGCATGCTCTCGATCTCCGCGGCGACGGGCGGCTCGACGTCGTCCATGCGCTGGTTCATCGCGCAGCTCGAGCTCGACAGCCGACCCTCAAAGCCATGGGCGATGACAAGCCATCGCTCCCCGACGCCGAACGAGACGCCGCAGTTCGCGCCGTCGTCCGGCCACGCCACGAGGTCGATCCGGTTCGACTCGAGAACGTCGCGCGACCGCTCCACCTCCCAGGACCAGGTGATCTCCTCCGCTCCGGGCTGGAATGCGGCGGGAACCGGCCTGTCGGTGCCGGTGACGGTGCCGACGAAGGCCACGTCGGCGCCGCGGACGGCGTCGGCCAGCGACTGCTCGATGCAGGAGCACGCGGCGACGCGAGCCGGCACGGCCATGATCACGACGAGGCTGAGAAGGGACAGGGCGAGGCGGATAAGCCGGATCATCAGGCACCATACTGCGGGTGGTCGTTTCGCCGCCCAGACGCCGGGACGCCCGCGGCGGTTCCACTCGCTACCATGGCGGGCATGACCACCCAGACCGATACCGCCGCCGACCCGGACGCCGCCGTCGAGTACCTCCGCGCCCACGACGCCGAGCACCTCTCCCAGCTCGACGAGTTCCTCAGGATCGAGAGCGTCAGCGCCGACCCGTCGCGCAACGACGAGGTCCGCCACGCCGCCGAGTGGATCGTCGACGAGCTCACGAGCCTCGGCATCGAGCGGGCGACGATCCACGAGACGAGCGCGCACCCGATCGTGACCGCCGAGTGGATGAAGGCCGGCGACGACGCGCCCACCGTCCTCGTCTACTGCCACTACGACGTGCAGCCGACCGACCCCCTCGAGGAGTGGGTCCGGCCGCCATTCGAGCCGCGACACGAGGACGAGCGCATCTATGCCCGCGGCGCCGGGGACGACAAGGGCCAGCTCTTCATGCACCTCAAGGCGGTCGAGGCATGGATGCGGACCGCCGGGCGCCTGCCGATCAACCTGCGCTTCTTCTTCGAGGGCGACGAGGAGGTCGGCTCGGAGCCGGTCGAGGCCTTCATCGGCGACCATCCGGAGCTCCTCGCCGCCGACGTGTGCGTCGTGAGCGACGGCGACACGTTCGACGACGACGGCACCCCCGCCATCGGTTACGGCCTGCGCGGCATCGCCTACTGGGAGATCCGCGTTCACGGCCCGCGCCAGGACGTCCACTCGGGACAGTACGGCGGTGGCATCGACAACCCGGCCAACGTCCTCGTACGGATGCTCGCCTCGATGACCGATGCCGACGGCCGGGTCACCGTGCCCGGCTTCTACGATGCCGTGCGCGACCTGACCGATGAGGAGCACGCGGCCTACGCGGCGCTTCCGTTCGATGAAAAGGCGTGGGCGGACGAGACCGGCGTCCCCGCGCCGATGGAGGGCGAGCGCGGCCACAGCCTGCTCGAGCGCCTCTCCGCCCGGCCGACATTCGACATCAACGGCATCTGGGGCGGCTACGCCGGCGATGGCGCGAAGACGATCATCCCGGCCTGGGCGGCGGCCAAGATCTCCACGCGCCTCGTGCCGGACCAGGACTACAAGGAGATCGAGAGGACGGTGAAGGCGCACCTCGAGTCGATCGCGCCTCCGACCGTCCGCGTCGAAATGAGGACCATCCACGGGGGGGCGCCGGCGATCACGCCGCTCGACCATCCGGGGATCGGTCCCGCCGCGCGGGCTCTCGAGGCCGGCTTCGGCACGGCGCCGCTCTTCCAGCGCTCCGGCGGCTCGGTGCCGGTCGTGGCCGCGCTCGATGCCCACCTCGGCCTGAAGACCCTGATGGTCGGGGTGGCGAACCCGACCGGCCACGTCCACGCGCCGAACGAGTGGATCAGCGTCCGCAACGTCCGCGACGGGATGGTCTCGCTCGTCCATCTCTGGGCCGAGCTCGGCGCCATGCGAGCCTCCGACCTCCGCGCTTGACGTCGCTCTCGGCGCGCGGCTAGGGTACGCCGAGTCATAGATTTCGGAGGTTCACGCTTTCGTGCCCGGAGCCGCACCGCCCACGCAGGACGCCGAGGACCCGTGGCTGCCGCTCGGCGCCGCCTCGCGGCTCGTGGGCGTGGGCCCCGACACCCTTCGCCGATGGGCCGACACCGGCAAGGTGCAGAGCTACCAGACGCCGGGCGGGCATCGCCGCTTCCTGCGCTCGAGCCTCGAGGCGATGATCAACGCGCCGCGGCGCCACCGGTACGACATCGAGCGACTGGCTGACTCGACGCGGACGATGGCCGGCGAGCTCCATCGGCGCATGGAGCGCACCGGATACTCCGGCCAGCCGTGGCAGGCCCGTCTCTCCAGTGATGAGCGCGACGAGTTCCGGCGCTGGGGACAGCGCACCTTCCAGCTCGTCATCGAGTACGTCGCCGCCAGCAAGAAGGCGGAGCGGCAGTTGCTGCTCGAGGAGGCGGAGAAGATGGGCGGGCTCTACGGAGGAGAGGCGTCGCGCGCCGGGCTCAGCCTGGCGGAGACGGTCGAAGCGTTCCTCTTCTTCCGGTCGCCGGTGCTCGACGCGATCGTCGGTCACCTGCGCCGCCGCGCCGCCGACGTCTCCGAGGTCACCTCCGCGTTCCACGAGGCGAACGCGGCCATCGACCAGGTGCTCGTCGCGCTCGTCAGCTCACACCGAGAGTCGCGCTGAGGCGTCAGCCGACCACGTAGAGATCGGTGGAGGTCGTGTTCAGGCGTTCGCCGCCGGTATCGGTGCAGACGACGATGTCCTCGATCCGCGCGCCCCACGTGTCGCGGATGTAGATCCCCGGCTCGATGCTGAACACGTTGCCGGCCACGAGCGGCTCCGCGTTCGAGGCGACGATGTAGGGCTCCTCGTGCGTCTCCATCCCGATCCCGTGGCCGGTCCGATGGAGGAACGCCTCGCCGTAGCCGGCGTCGGTGATGAGGTCCCGCGCGACGGCGTCGACGGCCGCCGCCGGAGTCCCGGGGCGTACCGCGTCGCACGCCGCGCGCTGCGCCTCGCGGAGGACGTTGAAGAGGGCCGTGAACTCGGCGGGCGGCTCGCCAACGAAGGCCGTGCGGGACGTGTCGCTCGCGTATCCGTCGCGCGTTCCGCCGATATCGAGGACGATCGCATCCCCGGCCCGGATCGTGCGTTCGTCGGCCTCGTGATGTGGACTCGCCGAGTTCGGGCCGGACGCGACGATTGCGAAACCCGCGTCGTCATGGCCGGCGCCGATGAGCAGCTCGCGGATGCGTCCGCTGACCTCTGCCTCGGTGCGCCCGGCGAAACGCTCCCCGGTGATGGCGATCATCGCATCATCGGCAGCGGAGGCGGCGGCACGCAACCGGTCGATCTCGTCGGGGCTCTTGACGCGGCGCAGCGCCGCCATGACCGGACCCGCCGCCACGACCTGCGCGGGGTCGAGCGCGGCCTGCAGGCCGAGCGCGAACCGCGCCCACATCTGGTCCTGGACGGCCACCCGGGCGGCGGAGCCGATGAGCGTCTGGACCGCCCGCACGGGATCGTCGGTCTCGTCCCAGGCGATGATCGCGAGCTCGTCGGCCAGGTCGCCGAGCCGGTGTCGCGCCAGCGGCTCCTCCAGGCGAGGCAGGACGAGCGCCGGACGGCCATCGGCGGGCAGGACGAGGCAGGTGAGCCGCTCCATGGCCGGCGCCCGGTAGCCAAGGAGGTACGCATAGTCGAGCGACGGGGTGATGAGCAGCGCATCGACGCCGCGCTCGGCGGCCTCGGACGCGGCGCGACGGAGCCGATCGCGGTGGACGGATGCCCCGCCTCGACCTACGTCGAACGCGCCACTGGTCATGATCGAAGCCTACACCGATAGGCCATTGCGGACCGCGCGCCACGAGGCCACGCTGGGCTGCGTCACCGTGCAAGACTGTCATACGGTGTCATACGACCAAGGAGCCTGATGCAGCCCAGCCGCCCGTCCCATCCTGTCCGCCGGGGAGCGGCCGTCGCCGTGTCCGTCATCGTGACGGCCGTCGCGCTCCTGCCGGCGGCGCCGGTACGGGCCGCGGAGCCGGCGGCCGCGGCCGGGGCACGCCACCTGGCCGAGACCAAGGGCGGCTCACCGAACGACTTCGAGCTGCTCTTCGAACGCTGGAGCGCCATCGAGCATTCGGACCGCGCCCTGTGGACCGGGAAGTACGTCGACGAGCGGACCGGCGAGGTGCACGTCGTCTACCTCGATGGCGCTGCCGGCACGGTCGCGGGACCGCAGCTGCGCGAGGAGCGCTCGAGGCAGGCTGCCGACGCCCTGCCGGCCCTCGAGGCCAAGGCGGACGCGGAGCTGCTCGCGGCGATCGCCGAATCGGGGGCGGGCGTCGCCGTGGCGCGATCGGCCGAGACGGTGCCGGTGGGCGTGTGGCTGAACGTCGACGCCGCGACCGCGGAGCAGGCCGTCATCGGCCGTCATCCGGAGCTCAGGTGGGACGGCGACCGCCCGATCGTCGACGACCTCGCGACCGCCCGTGCCATCCGCGCGGAGCTGTGGCAGGCGAGCGCCGACGCCCGCGCCGCCGCGCTCGAGCAGCTCCGACTCGACGCCGCGCGACTCGGCGGCAGGCTCGCATACGCCTCCACGAGCGCGCCGCTCGCCTATCTCGACATGCCGCCCGCGGCGGTCGGTGCCCTGGCCGAGCTGCCCGCCGTCGCGACGCTGGGCCTCGAGCGCACCTGGACACCGGCGATGTCGGCCGCCGGCCCCGCCGTGCAGGCCGACTGGACCGGGGGCGGCGAGGACCAGGGCGCCGGCGTGCGCGTCGCCGTCGTCGAATATCACAACGTGCGCAACAGCGGCGATCTCGCCGGGCGCGTCGTGTCGTCCTACAGCACGACCGGATCGCTGGCCTACAGCCCGGGCTTCGACCACCCGACCTGGGTGGCGGGAGCGATCGCCGGCGGCGGGAGCTTCCCCGGCGTCGCGCCGGGAGCGCACATCGTCAGCGCCTCGACCGGGGGCGGGGGCGCGTCGGTCGCGCGTGACCGCGACATCATCCGAGCGGCCGACTGGGCCGCGAGCCCGAGCGGGGGAGACGCCGACATCATCAACGCCAGCATCGGCCAGGACACGGCGACTGGGTCGGAAGAGGCGCGGCGCTACTTCGACGCCATGGCCGATGTCGGCGGGCGGCTGCCGGTCGCCGCGGCCGGCAACTTCGTCACCTTCGGCAACTGGGACATCGTGTCGCCGGGGACGGCGTACAACACGCTGACCGTCGGTGGCATCGACGACCAGGGCACGGCCGACCGCCTCGACGACCGGGTGTGGTACGCCCCCGGATCGAACGGCAGCAACTACCGCGATCGCACCGATGCGGCCTGGAACCCGCACGGCGACTTCAACAAACCGAACGTCTCGGCACCCGCGATCTCGGTGCGCACCGCGAACGGCCTGGCGGCGACCGGAACGAGCGTGGCGAGCCCGATCGTCGCCGGCATCGCCGCGCAGCTCATCGCCCGCGTCCCGAGCCTGGCGCTCCGGCCCGAGGGCACCCGCGCGATCATCATGGCCGGCGCGATCAACCGCTCGATGATGCCCGACGGCTCGCTCAACGCCGACCACGAGGGCACCGGGACCGCATCGGCCATGTGGGCGAACCGGCTCCTGACGAACGGTGACGGCTTCTGGGGCGGGCATCGGCTGGGCAGCATGACCGCCGGGCAGACGGTGACCCAGGACATCTCGGTCCGGGCCGGGCAGCGGGTCAAGGTCGTCCTCTCCTGGAACAGCCACAGCACGAGCAGCACGTCCGCGGACCAGCTCCTCGCCGACCTGGACCTGCGGGTCGTGCAAGCCGACGGCTCGGCGGCCGGCTCGTTCACGCTCGACAACAACTACGAGTGGTTCGACTTCACCGCCTCGGCGACGGGCACCGCTCGGATCGAGATTCGCCAGGCGCGCTTCGACGGGAGCTCCGAGCGCTACGGCCTGGCCTGGGCGAAGTGGAGCGTCGGCACGCCGATCCGGATCGCCGGAGCGGACCGATACGCGACCGCGGCCGCGATCAGCCAGGCCCACTTCAACCCGGATCCGCCGGTCGCCTACGTCGCCACCGGCCGCAACTTCCCCGACGCACTGGCCGCCGGCCCCGTGGCCGGGCTGCAAGGTGGACCGGTCCTGCTGACGGACCCGACCAGCCTGCCGCAGGCAACGCGCGATGAGCTCGCCAGGCTCAGGCCGCAGCGCATCGTCGTGCTCGGCGGGCAGGGCGCCGTCTCCGACGGCGTCGCCGGCCAGCTGCAGGCGTACACCTCGCGGCCGGTCGAGCGCCTGCAGGGAGCGGACCGGTACGCGACCGCAGCCGCGATCAGCCATGCCAACTTCGCGCCGGGCGTCGCCGCCGCGTTCGTCGCCACCGGCAAGACGTTCCCCGACGCGCTGGCCGCCGGCCCAGCCGCCGTGCGGCTCGCCGGACCGGTGCTCCTCACCGATCCAAGCTCGCTGCCGGCGGCAACTCGCAACGAGCTGGCGTACCTGCGACCCCAGATCATCTACGTCCTCGGTGGGGCCGGCGCCGTGTCCGACGCCGTGCGCAACGAGCTCCAGGCCTACAGCGCCCAGCCCGTCGTGCGGCTCGCCGGCGCGGACCGCTTTGCGACCGCGGCGACCGTGTCCGCCTCCTTCTTCCACGGGCCGACCGCCGCCTACCTGGCGACCGGCTTCAACTTCCCCGACGCGCTGGCCGCAGTGCCGGGCGCGGGCCGTGCCGGCTCACCGCTCCTGCTCGTCGGTGGCTCGACGATCCCGGCGCCCGTTCGCGGCGAGCTCCTCAGGCTGCAGCCGCCCTACACGTACCTCGTCGGCGGCCCGGCCGTCGTCGGCGACGCCATCGTCGGCCAGCTGGGCTCGCTGCTCGGCAAGCAATGAACCGGCGCGGGGCGCGCGCGACGATCCTGGCGCTCCTCCTGGCCGGCTGCGGCGGCCCGAGCAGCCCCTCACCGTCCCCGGCCGCGACCGTCGAGGTCGCCGTTCCGAAGGCCGGGCGACCCTTCGACGGCACGCAGATCCTCGCCGCGATGCGTGACTCGCGCCGCCCGGGCGGCGTGGCGGAGCCGCTGCAGACGTCGGAGATCGCGGACGCCGTCGCGGATGCCATCTGGACCGTGGACGGCGAGCCGTGGACGACGATCGCCGCCGGAGGCTCATGCGGGCCTGACGAGTGCACGCTCGAGGTCGGCGGCAGCCGGGCCGGCGCCGCCGGCGAGGATGCGTGGACCTTCCGCGTCGTGCCGGCCGCCGGAGAAGTCGAGGTCGTGAGCGCGCAGCTCGGATCGGTCCCCGACGAGCTCGTGGCGTACGCCGATCGCCTGGCGCAGGGGGCGGACGCCGACGGCCTGCTGGACGGGCTGATCCTCGCCGGGCACAGCTGGCAGCCGCCGCCGGACGATGCCCTGATCATCCTCGCCTACCGTGCCGGCGACGAGGAGGGCTCATGCCGCCGGGACGTCAGCGTCGACGTGCGAAATGGTGAGGTCGCCATCGGCGAGGGCATCGACTGCTGACTCAGCCGATGCGGAGCGGCACCTCGCTGGCGGTGCCCGAGTCGATCTGCCACGCACGCAGCACGGGTTCCGCGCCGCCGAGGCCGGCGAGCAGGTGGAGGACGGGGTAGGCGGCGTCGCGCAGGTCGGCCGCGGACGGCACAGCCGGCGTCCGGGTGTGCGAGTGGAAGATGGCGATGAGCTCGTCGCCGGCCGACTCGATCGCGAAGACGATGCGCACGAGGTCCTCCGGATGCACGTCGTAGCGCAGCGGGCTG
>CAZKFP010000190.1:0-6222 GCA_964552085.1 uncultured Steroidobacteraceae bacterium | reverse complement strand
GTATCGGTGCCGAGCGCGAAGTACGCCTGGCCGGCGGCGACGGCGGCGGACGATCCACCCGAGGAGCCGCCCGGTACGGTCGTCTCGTCCCACGGGTTGCGCACCGGGCCGTACGCGCTGTTCTCGTTCGAGGAGCCCATCGCGAACTCATCACAGTTCGTCTTGCCGAGGAGGATCGCTCCGGCGCTCTCGAACGCCTCCTGGGCCGCCGACGGATACGGGGACCGGTACCCCTCGAGGATGAACGAGCCCGCCGTCGTCGGCAGGCCACCGGGCAGGTCGCCGCCATCCGCGTCGAGCGCACGCGTGACGAAGATGTCCTTCAGCGCATACGGGATGCCGAGCAGCGGCCGATCCGTCCCGTCGCCACGAGCGAGCGCGCCATCGGCCTCGTCGGCGGCGCGGCGCGCGACGTCAGGGTCGAGAGCCAGGAACGTGTTCAGGCGCCCGGCATCGCGCTCGATGCGAGCAAGGCAGGCATCGGTCAGCTCGCGGGCGCTCGTCTCTCCTGCGCGCAGCGCGGCCGCGACCTCCGAGATCGTGCGATCGGCGAGCGGCAGCGCGCTGACGCTCACCGGCCCTCCTCCAGCACGGTCGGGACGCGGAGGAACGGGTCGTCGCGGAGCGGTGCGTTGGCGAGCGCCACGTCGCGCGGCATCGGGGCCGAGGCGACGTCTTCGCGCATGACGTTCTCGAGCCCGATGACGCTGGCGGTCGGCCCGACGTGGCTCGTGTCAACGTCGCGCAGCGCCTCGATCGCCTCGAGGATGTTCGACAGCTGCGACTGCATGCGGTCGACCTCGTCCTCGGTCAGGTGGAGGCGGGCAAGGTGCGCGACGTGCGCGACGTCCTCGCGGCTGATGGCTGCCATGCGGCCGATGGTAGCGCGTGCGATCGGCTCGGCGCCGGCGGTCGCTCGTGCCACCCGGCAGCCACGGGGTCGGGGCACGCACGCCGAGCGCATGGCGGCAGCACGCATCTGGCAGCATTGGCGCCGATGGCGACGAGGAGCATTCCCATTCGCGACGGCCGGATCGAGGCGTTCGCGCTGCAGGGCGGGCCCGGGACCCCGCTCGTCGTTCTCGGCGGAGTCGAGACCGGCATGCGGGCGCTCGCCGGGACCGAGCAGGTGCTCGAGCGCCGCTGGCAGGACCGGGCCAGGGCCCGACCGGTCACCATCCTCGGCCGCCCGATCCCCGACGACAAGGCCGACGCCGAGCGGATCATGCATCCCCGCGTCATCGCCGACGGCGTGGCCGGGGTGCTCCGCACCCTCGGCCTCGGCCCGGTGGCGATCGAGGCCGAGTCGGGTGGCGGCCGCATCGCGCTCTGGCTCACGGTCGACCATCCCGACCTCGTGGATCGGCTCGTGCTCGCCGCCGTCGCATCCGAGACCCCCGCCGGCTCCCCGATGGCGGACCGGATGCTGCGCTGGATCGAGCTCGGCGAGGCCGGCGACTGGGGCACGTTCTTCCGGGACATGGTGCAGCTCATGGAGGCCGCGACGAAGCGCGAGACCGGCTCGTTTGCCGTCGCCGCGCGGCTGCAGCCCCGCCCGACGACGCCGGAGCGCTTCCTCGGCGAGCTACGGGCGACGCTCGACCCGAGCTCCTTCGTCACGGACCGGCTGGGCGAGATCGACGTCCCGACGCTCGTGCTCGCGGGCGAGCTCGACCAGGTCGTGCCGCTGTCGTCGACGGAGCTCGTGGCGGAGCGGGTTCCCGGAGCGCACCTCATCACCGACCCGAGCTGCGGCCACACCGTGCGCAGCTCGTTCCGCCGGTACGACGACCTCGTGGAGTCGTTCCTGGCCGAGGGAGACTGACCGATGGCGACGGCGATGGCGGCCGAGCCCGAGGGCCGGTGGGGCCACCTCGCGATCCTCTCGGCGTGCTGCCTGCTGGCGCTCGTGCCGTGGTTCAGCGCGGCCGCGGTCGCTCCGCTCATCTCGGCCGAGTGGGGCATCACCGCGCTCGAGACCGCGTTCCTCACCGTGGCCGTGCAACTCGGCTTCGCGGTTGGCGCCCTCGTCGTGGCCTTCACCGGTGCCGCGGACGTCATCCCGGCTCGGCGTCTCATCGCGGGCGGGGCGCTCCTCGCCAGTCTCGCGACAACCGCCTTCGGGCTGCTGGCGACGGACCTCCTGACTGGCCTGCCGCTGCGGGCGCTCAGCGGGGTCGGCCTCGCCGCGGTCTACCCGGTCGCGATGAAGGTGCTGGCCGGATGGTTCGGCCGGGAGCGGGGGCTCGCGGTCGGTATCCTGATCGGCGCGATCACGCTCGGCTCAGCCATGCCCCATGCCCTGCGCGCGGCGGGCACGATGGCCGGCTTGGACTGGCACCTCGTCGTCGTGGCCGGCGGAGCCCCCGGGCTCCTCGCTGCGGTGATCGCGTGGCGCGGGGTGCGGGAGGGACCGCTGTCCGTCCCCGCCGCGCGGCTCAGCCTGCGCATGGCGCGCGCCGCCCTTGCGACGCCGTCGGTCCGGCTGGCGAACATCGGCTACCTCGGCCACATGTGGGAGCTGTACGCGATGTGGACCTGGATCCCGGCATTCGTCGCCGCCAGCCTCGCCCTGAGCGGCGACGTGTCGGCGCAGGGCTCGAGCGCGGTGGCGTTTCTCGTCGTCGCGGCCGGCGCGGTCGGCTGCGTCGGTGCCGGAGCGCTCGCCGACCGCCTCGGCCGCACGACGCTCACGATCGCGGCCATGGCGCTGTCCGGGTCGAGCGCCGTCGCCGCCGGCCTCCTCTTCGGCGCCCACACCGCGCTCGTGCTGACCGTCCTCGTCGTGTGGGGCGTCACGGTCATCGCCGACTCGGCGCAATTCTCGACCGCGGTCAGCGAGCTTGCGCCGCCCGGCACGGCCGGATCGACGCTCGCCCTCCAGACCGCCGCCGGCTTCCTGCTGACCGGCATCACGATCGTCGGCGTCGGCCTCCTCGACCCGGCGGACGGCGCGAGCTGGACGACGGCCTTCGCGATCCTCGCCCTCGGCCCGCTCGTCGGGATCATCGCCATGTGGCGTCTGCGATCCCTCCCCGAAGCGGTGCGAATGGCCGGCGGGCGGCGCTAGCCCCTCAGGACGCCCCGTCGAGCAGCGCTCGAAGCCCGTCCTCGTCGATCACCGGCACGCCGAGCTGCTCCGCCTTGGCCAGCTTGCTCCCCGCCTTGTCGCCGGCGACGAGGTAGTCCGTCTTCGCGCTGACCGATGACGCGGGGTGGCCCCCGGCGGCCCGGATGGCCTCCTCCGCCTCCGTCCGGCTGAAGCCCGGCAGCGTGCCGGTCACGACGAGCGTCTTACCGGACAGTGGGCCCACCTCCGCCATGGCCCCGGGGACGGGTGCCTCGGCGCTCACCCCCGCCTCGAGGAGCCGGTGCAGCGTGTCGCGTGTGTGCTCGTCGGCGAAGAAGCGGACGATCGCCTCGGCCACGATTTGGCCGATGCCGTACATCGCCGTCAGCTCCTCGACCGATGCGGCGCGCAGCCGGTCGGCCGCGCGCCGCGTCCAGTCCGCATCGGTCTCCGCGTCGGCCCGCGGCAGCTCGCGCGCGAGCCAGGCGGCGAGGTCAACCGCCGTCTGCTCACCGACGTGGCGGATACCGAGCCCGTTGAGGATCCTGCCGAGCGGACGATGCCGTGCATGCTCGATCGAGCGGGCGAGGTTCTCCGCGCTCTTACGCCCGAGCCGATCGAGGCCCTCGAGCGTATCGGCGTCGAGACGGAAGACGTCGGCCGGCTCCTGGACGAGGTCGCGCTCGACGAGCTGGATCATGATCTTCGCCCCGAGACCATCGACGTCCATCCCGCCGCGCCCGCTGAAGTGCAGGAGCGCGCCGATGCGCTGCGCCGGGCAGTACGGGTTCGGGCAGCGGGTGACGACCTCGCCCTCCTCGCGCAGCGCCTCCGTGCCGCACACCGGGCAGCGAGCCGGCATCTCCCACGCCGTCTCCGTCCCATCCCGCGCGTCGACGACGGCGCTGACGACCTCTGGGATGACGTCGCCCGCGCGCTGGAGCACGACCGTGTCGCCGACGCGCAGGTCCTTGCGTCGGATCTCGTCGATATTGTGCAGCGTGGCATTGCGAACGGTCGTGCCGCCGACCGAGACCGGCGTGACGTGCGCGACGGGCGTCATCGCACCGGTCCGCCCGACGTAGACGGCGATCTCCTCGAGCTTCGTCGTGACCTGCTCGGCCGGAAACTTGTACGCGACCGCCCAGCGCGGCGCGCGCGAGACGAAGCCGAGCTCGCGCTGCTCGGCCAGCGAGTCGACCTTGATGACGATCCCATCGGTCTCGTAGTCGAGCTCCCGGCGCTGCTCGGCCCACGCCTCGGTGAAGGCGATGACGTCGTCGATGCCCTCGACGCGGCGGGCGTGCGGGTTGACCGGGAATCCCAGTCGGCCGAGCAGCTCGAGCGACTCGGCGTGCGTCGCCAGGCCGTGGGCGCCGACGAGCTGGTACGCCCAGAGGCTCAGCCGGCGGCCGGCAGTGACGGCGGGGTCCTTCTGGCGCACGGTGCCAGCGGTCGTGTTACGCGCGTTGGCGTAGAGCGGTCGTCCCTCCTTCTCGAGCTGCTCGTTGAGCGCGGCGAAGGCGCCGCGCGGCATGAACACCTCGCCGCGAACCTCGAGCCGGTCCCCCGGCGGGTCCTCGCGCAGGCTGAGCGGGATGGCTCGGACCGTGCGCAGGTTGGCCGTCACGTCCTCGCCGGTCGTGCCGTCGCCACGGGTCGCGCCGCGCACGAAGCGACGGCCCTCGTAGCGCAGGCTGACCGCCAGCCCGTCGATCTTCAGCTCGCAGGCATACGTCACCGGCGGGTCATCGGCGGCGCGTCCGAGACCACGGCGCACGCGGGCATCGAACTCGCGCAGCTCCTCGTGCCCGAAGGCGTTGCCCAGGCTGAGCATCGGCGTCTCGTGGCGGACGGGCGGGAAGCCGCCCTCGACCGGCGCGCCGACACGCTGCGTGGGCGAGTCGTCCGTGACGAGCTCCGGGTGCGCCGCCTCGAGCTCGGTGAGCTCGCGGAACAGGAGGTCGTACTCGCGATCGCTGATCGTCGGCGTGTCGAGAACGTGGTAGCGGTGGTTCGCGTCGTCGAGCTGCGCGCGCAGCTCCGCCGCGCGCCTGCCCGGCCCGGTCGGGCTCAACGCTCGCCCTCGTCCTCGTCCTCGCCGAACCAGGCACGCAGGTGCCCCGTGTGCTCGGCGTAATGCTCGGGGCCGTCGTAGCGGATGACCGCCTCGACGGTGTCGCCGTTCCCGAGGCGTAGCGCACGGAGCCCGGCGGCGACGCCGGCGACCCGATCGCGAAACGCGGTGAACGCGGCCTCCTCGCGCGCGAGGGCGTCCCGCGGCGATGTCGCGCGAGCCTCGGCCAGGATCCGCTCGTTCATCGCATCGGTCTCGTCGCGAGAGTAGCCGAACTCGGCGCCTCGCCCCGCCACGGCCAGGTCGATCGCGGCTGCGGCGTGCTCGCACCACGCCGCCACGTGGACGACGAGGTCGCGAACGCTCCAGTCGCCGACGACGCCCGGCACGGTCGCGAGCGCCGCGTCCACGTCCGCGAGGGCCGAGTGGAACGACGCGCGGGCCGCATCGAGCTCGTCGAGCAGCGCGTCAGCCACGCGGAGCCTCCCGCAACGTGCGGCCCAGCTCCTCGGCGTGCCCGCGGTAGTGCCCGGCGCCGTCCTCGCGGATCCCGTCCTCGAGGCTGTCGCCGTCGGGCAGCCGTTCGCCGAGCAGGGCCGGATCGAGGGCGCCGAGGCGCTCGACGAGCGCCTCGAACGACGCGACCTCGCGCCGGCTCACCGTGGTCAGATCGGTCTCGCGCGCGATCCGCGCCACCGTCGCGTTCACCTCGTCGGTCGATGGCTCGCCCGCGCCGACCTCGTGCGTGCGACCCGTCTCGACGGCATGGATGAGCTCGACCGCGTGGCCGGTCCAGTAGCCAAGGTGCGCGATGAGCTCGCGGCCGCTCCACTCCCCGAGCAGGCCGGGCGTCGTCATCGACTCCGGGGAGACGACGGCGAGGGCGGCGAAGAGCGCGGCGCGGGCCGAGACGAGCTCGTCGACGAGGTGCTGCGTGCCGATCGGTGCGTCCTCAGGCACGTTCGAGCCCCGCGTACGTCGCGATGAGCCGCTTCACGCCCTCACCGACGAAGGCGACCGTCACTTCCTCGTCTCCCTTGACGATCCGGCTGCTCACGACGATCCCGTCGCCGAA
>CAZKFP010000189.1:0-6260 GCA_964552085.1 uncultured Steroidobacteraceae bacterium | reverse complement strand
GCTCCAATGGGCTGATGAGCTCGTGGCGCTCGGGCGGGGTCACCGGCCCATGCTACCGCGATCCGGCCGGGGCACGAAAAGGGAGTGCCGCGGGGGGGACCCCCGGCACTCCCGGAGCGACATATACCGCCTCGCGCACCGGGCGAGCAAGCCAGTCCCGCTCACTCCCCGAACATCGTCAACTGCTCGCCGCCGCGCTCGATGAGCGGGTCGAGCCCGAGCACCGGCTCGAGCCACTCCATGCGCGCCCCGGAGCGCGCGGCGAGCGTATCGAGGTGCTGCCACTTGAGGACGTGCCAGTTCTGCCGCTCCATCTCCTGGCGCAGCCAGGGGGAGCGCTGCAGCTTGAGGCGCAGCAGCTCCGCCCGCTCCGCCGGGATGACGAGGAAGCGGGCCTGGGACTCGCCGACCGGGATCTCGCGGCCGCGGTGGAGGATCGGCTCGCCGACCATGGCGGTCCACTCCACCTCGAACAGGAAGGCGAGCTTGCCACGGACGTACCACAGCGCGTCGACGGCGCCGATCGCCTCCGCCGGCGCCTTGATGACGAGCGGCAGGTAGGCGCGTCGCTCGTCGTCGGCGAGACGATCCACGAGCCGGCCGCCCTCGACCGGTCGATCGTGCTCGCGGGCGGCGACCCACGCGCGCAGGCCGAGCCGGTGGCCGTACTCGACGAGCGTGCCGATGACCCTGGCGTGATCGGCGGCACGGCGAGCGTGATCGTCGGACGTGCCGAGCGATCCGCGCTCCCCCGGCACGACGTACGCGGCGAGGCACGCGCGCACGAGCTCCTCGTCCGGGGCCTGCAGGCCCGGAAAGAGACGGTAGACGCGGTCGAAGAAGCCGGCCTCGTCGATCCGCCCCGCGGTGGACAGGATCGACCAGGTCGCCCACTCGACGCGGTCCGCGAGCGGCCGCTCGGCGATCTCGGGGTCGCGCAGCCACCATTGCGGGCGGCTCTCATCACCGATGCGCACGAGGGTCGGATGATCGTCACGCCAGAGCTCCTCGCGGACGAGGGTCGCGAGGAGCTGCGGCCCGCCACCCTCGAGGCGGTCCTCAGCTCCCGCATCGTCCTCGCTCGGACGGGTTGCCGAGAGGCGGCGGAGAAGGCCCGATCGTCCGAGCTCGGCGACGACGGCCGCGACGACGCGCACGAGCCCGGCGGGCTCACCGCGATCGCGGAGCAGCTCGACGGCGGCGCGCTCGATCGCCGTCGCGAGCTCGGGGTACGTCAGGTGCCCGGCCTCGACGCCGAGCCGCAGCGGGCTCGGCTCCACCGCTCGACGGAGCCGATCCTCGCCCGAGGGCTTGCGGAAGTGGAGCACGACGCCGTCGCCGGTGCGCCCCGACTCGCGGTGGATGACGTCGACGAGCTCGAGGCCGACCGCGATCGCCGCCACCGAGGTCGCCAACAGGCGCTCCGGGTCCGAGCCCTCGAGCAGCAGCGTGCACCAGCCGCCCGGCTTGAGCGCCCCGACCGCCGAGGCCAGGCCGTGGCGCAGCGCGGTCACCTCGGCGCCGGCGCCGTGCCCGCCTGCGCCAAAGATCGGCTCGAGCCGCAGGGTCTCGGCGGCCTCGCGGCCGAGGATCCACGAGGTGGCGAGGTACTCGTACGAGAGCTCGTCGATGGTCGGGCTCGACGGCGGCGCGCCGAGGATGAGGTCGATCCCCTCCGCAGGCAGGTACTGTCCGACGAGGGAGGCGCGCGTCCGGAGCCAGAGGACATTCTCGGCACCCATCCCACCGAGCTCGCCATAGTCGGCGGCCAGGCGGGCGTCGTGGCGGTCAGCGGACAGGGCGCCGATCGCGGTGCGCACGTCGCGGAATGCCTCCTCGAACGCCCGCCACACGTTCACCTCGCGCTGGTGGCGGCTGGCGGGCTGTCGAACGTGGCCGGCCGCGATGCGCAGCGAGGCCACGCGCCCGGGATACCCGTTCAGCCGGCTCGCCGGCAGGAGGCAGGCGGCGAGGGCGAGGCGCATGGCGGCGAGCGTCCCGGCGTCGCGCAGCTCGCTCTCGATCTTCGCGCCGATCGCGTGCAGCGCGTACAGGTTGCGCGGCGTGTAGAGGTCGAGCAGCTCTTCCACGAGCTCGTCACGGCCGTCGAGCACCGGAAAGCGCGCGCGCAGCTCAAGGTACTGCGGGCTGTGCCGTGCCCCGCCCGCCGCGGCGACCGGGATCGGGTCGGGCCGGACCGTCGACGCGAAACGGGGACGATCGCCACCACTCGGCGCGTCGAGGGCGGGGGTCGGGGGCGCGGGCGGGCCACCGGGCTCGCCGAGCGGCTCGTCCTCGTCGGCGGTGGGCTCGTCCTCGGCGGAGGTCAGGCCGATCGGGGCCGGCGGCAGGTCGTCCGCCGTGGCATCCACGACCGACGACGCCTCGGACGGGTCGTCACGCTCGATCCCGAGCTTGGCGAGGTCGACGTCGTCGACGGGCGCCACGCGCTCCTCGGGGCCGCCGAGCGAGGCCTCGCAGCCGGTGCAGCGGTAGATCTTGCGTCCCGGCGCGTCGGCATCACGCGGCCAGATGAACTGGTCGGCCACGACGGGCCGGCGGCACGCCGCACAGCGCGACGCGTACAGCTCCTCGATATGCTGCCGCAACGGGACGTCGACGCGGCGCGAGCCGGCGAGCTGCGCAAAGGCCGCGTCGAGGACCGCTGGGTCGGGCGCCATGAGGAAGGCGATGCCGGCGAGCTGGCTGAAGGGGCTCGGGTCGGCGGCGACCGCGCGCATGCCGTGGGCAAGCGCGCGGCGCGCGGTCCATCCGGTGCCCGCCCAGGGATCGAGGACGGTGTCGCCGCTCGCCGCGAAGGCGGTCAGCTCCGCGTCGAGGACGTTGTCCGCGGGCGATGGCCGGTGACGCTCGAGGAGCGCGAGGCCGGGGCGGCGTCGCGGGAGGACGACATGATCGAGTCCCGTCCGCTCCGCCTCGGTCATCGGCTCCTACGGCTCCTCGACGAGCTCCTCTTCGTCCTCTGGCTCACCCGAGTACTCGGGAAGGGTCGTGTCGAGCTCCTCGACCTCCTCCGAGTCCTCATCGGCCTCTTCGACCTCGTCGTCGTCATCGTAGCGAAGTGCCGTGCCCTTGATGTACGGTCGGACGCCACCACCCGAGTGCCCGAGCGTGGGGAAGGAGACCTTTCCGAAGTTCGACGGGTGCGTGAACAGCTCGCGGATGATGATCATCACCTCCGCGGCACCCTCGTGGATCGTCGTGATGGCGGCCTCGTAGCGGTTGCCGCCGGCGATGAGCTTCAGCAGGCGTGTCGCGATGCGCGGCTCGACGCTGCCGATCGCCGCGTTGCCGACGCGGGCGCTCAGCTGGTCCTTCTCGACGACGAGCGTGACGGCATCGCCCGGGGAGAGGGGCGCGAGGACCCGCGGAGAGGCGAGGTTGATGAGCCGTGCCCGCCCGGTCTTACCCATCTCCTCGATGAAGACGGTCGCCGGGGCCTTGCCGGTCCGCTGCTTCCCGTCGCCATCGGGCTTCTCGGCCGCGAGGAGCAGGCGAAGGCGCTCGACGTTGCGCTCGGCGATGCGGTTCGTCGCGTCGCGCTCGAGCGCCTCCTCGTAGGCCTCCAGGGCTTCGGCGTGGCGCCCGAGCTCGGCGAGGGCCTTGCCGAGGCGGTTGCTGGCGTCGATGTCGGGTCCGAGCGCGATCAGCTCGCGATTCGCGGCGACCGCGTCCTCCCACTCCCCTCTGGTGGCATGCGCGATCGCGGCCTCGGTGAGCTGGCGTCGCTGCCGGGTGGTGGTATCGGCTTCTCCAAGCGCCATGAGCGTTGTGAGCGCCTCCGATGCGGGTGATTCGCCGGCCGGGAGCGGCCGAAAGCGACCCCTTGTACCACCGGCCATAGGGGGTGTCAACGCGACCCCCCGGAGGCCTCTGTCAGGGCCGATGCAGGAGCATGCCGACGAGCAGCCCGAGCAGCATGAGGGAGCCGAATTCGACGGCCACGCTGCGCCCCGATGCGCCGCCGCGAAGCGCCTCCACGGCGCCACTCCACGCGTAGAAGGCGAGCGCGACGAGCGCCGCCATGACCTGCAGCGGGATGCTGAGCAGGACGGCCGCGATGCCGACCTGGAACAGGACGAGCAGGTGCAGCAGCGACTCCCCCACGGCCTCGACCCCCATCGTGCCCCGCGCCTCCGCCGAGCGGAGCGCGACCGGGATGCCGATCACCGCCACGAGGAGCAGCGGCGTCGGCCAGGCCCGCGGCCCGAACAGGCCGAGCATGCCCCATGCGGCTCCGAAGACGATGAACGTGAGGAGCACGTCGTGGATCGTCCGGCCGCCGGTGCCGCGCTCGATCCGCAGCTCGAGATACGTGATCGACCACAGCAGGACGGCCAGGATCGGCACGAGCAGGAGGCTCAGGCCGCCCGGGATGAGCCGGCCGAAGAGCGTCGCGGTGATCCCGGCCACCGAGGGCATCGCGTACCGGGCCAGGCCGAGGTCGGAGCGCGCCGGACCGATGACGTAGACCGCCGCCAGCCCGCCCAGCGCGAGCTGCCCGGCAATCGCCACCGCCAGCCAGATCGGCGAGGCGAACCAGCCGGCCGCGGCGACGAGCGCCTGGGCGATGGCGAGGAACGCCGCAGCCGGTCGATCGATCCGGCGCAGCACGGCCAGGCGCCGCCGATCGGTGAAGATCCGGCTGATCAACGGACGAGCTCCAGGAGCTCGTCTGCCCCGCGCGTCACAAGGACCTGCTCGGCGGTGAGCCACGCGCGGCGGGCGAGGTCGACCGCGTGCCGCTGCTGAGGCAGCTCCTCGGTGCGATGCGCGTCGGACGCCAGCGTCAGCCGCGCCCCGGCGCGTCCCGCGGCGCGTGCGAGCGGATCGTCCAGGTCGAGGCGCGGGCTACCGTTGATCTCGAGCGCCGTGCCGTGCGCCGCCGCTGCCGCGAAGACGCGCGGCCAGTCGAGGGCCAGTGGGTCGCGGCGGTTGACGATGCGTCCCGACGGATGGGCCAGGATGTCGACGTGCGGGTCCTCGATCGCGGCTAGCGCCCGCCGCGTGAGCTGCTCCGACGACTGGCCACGCCCGGTATGGATGCTGGCGATGACGATGTCGAAACGCGCCAGGAGCTCATCGGGATAGTCGAGCGTCGCGTCGGCGCGGATCTCGAGCTCGGTCCCGTGCAGGACGCGGAACGGTGCCAGCGCCGCATTCACACGCGCGATCTCGTCCCGCTGCTCGTCGACGCGCGCCGGCACGAGGCCGCGCGCGATGCCGAGCGACGGCGAGTGATCGGTCAGGACGATGTACTCGTGGCCGAGGTCGCGCGCGGCGCGCGCCATCGTCTCGATCGTGTCGACCCCATCGGTCCAGTCCGAATGCGTGTGCGTGTCGCCGCGGACGTCGTGGTGGGTGACCAGGGCGGGCAGACGACCATCGCGTGCCGCCTCGATCTCGCCATCGGCCTCGCGCAGCTCGGGTGGGATCCAGGGCAGGCCGAGACGCTCGTAGACGTCGGCCTCTTCCGCGTCGAGGAGCAGCTCACCGCTGTCGATGACCTTGAACCCCTTTTCCGACAGCGACCAGCCGCGGTCGAGCGCGATGCCGCGCAGCGCGATGTTGTGGTCGCGGCTGCCGGTGAAGTGGACCAGGTGCGTGCCCCACGCGGACGGAGGACAGACCATCAGGTCGACCTGCGGGCCATCACGCAGGACGATGCTCGACTTGTCCGTGCCGGCCGAGAGCACCTTCTCCACCTCGGGCATGGCGTCGAGGGCCGCGATCACGGCCGCCGGGTCGTCCACCGCCGCCAGCATGTCGAGGTCGCCGATGGTCGAGCGCCGCCGGCGCAGCGATCCGGCCACCTCGATCCGGCGCACCCCGCGCGTGTCCGCCAGGCGCTCCACCAGCCCGGCCACGATGGCGTCGGCGTCGTGGATGAGGAGGCGGCTGATCCGGCGCTCGATGCGGGCGATCCCCTCGAGCACATTGCGCTCGGTCCGCTCGGAGAGGCCGCGGACCGATCGCAGCCTCCCCTCCTCGGCCGCCGCCCGCAGCGCCTCGACCGAGTCGATCCCGAGCTCGCTCGAGAGCAGACGCACCGTCTTGGGGCCGATGCCGGGCACGCGCAGGATGTCGAGCAATCCGTCGGGCACCTGGTCACGCAGGCGGTCGTGGTACTCCAGCCGGCCCGTCTCGGCGAGCTCCGCGAGCTTCGCGGTGAGGGCCGCTCCGGCCCCGGGCAGCTTCGGTGCGTCACCGCGGCGGAAGAGGGCGGCGACGTCGTCCGG
>CAZKFP010000188.1:0-6314 GCA_964552085.1 uncultured Steroidobacteraceae bacterium | reverse complement strand
AGGACGCCGATCGTGCGGATCTCGCTCATCGGCCGCTGAACCGCGGATCGCGCTTCTCGCCGAAGGCGGCGACGCCCTCCGCGTGGTCGTCGCTGCGGCCGGCGACCTGCTGGAGCGCCGCCTCGGCGGCCAGCGCCTCGGAGAGCGAGGCGTCCTCGGCAAGGTTGAGGAGCCGCTTCGTGAGACCGATCCCGAGCGTCGGGCCGTCAGCCAGCCGTCGCGCCACCTCCGTTGCGGCTTGCGCCAGGCGGTCACCCGGCACGACGGCGGCCACGAGACCGGCGTCGTGAGCGTCGGCGGCACTCAGCTGGCGCTCGCCCGTGAGGATCTCGAAGGCGCGATGCCGGCCGAGCGCGCGAACGAGCGTGCGGGTCAGGCCGGAGTCCGGAACGAGGCCGATGCGGTTGAAGGCGGGCACGAACCGGGCATCGTCCGAGGCGACGACGAGGTCGGCCGCGAGGGCGAGGCTGACACCGGCTCCCGCCGCCACGCCGTTGACCGCCGCGACGACCGGTTTCGGCAGGTTGCGAATCGCCTCGATCAACGGGTTGTACTCAGCGCTGAGCACGCGCCGGAATTCGCGCTCGGTCGCCTCGCCGCGCAGATCAGCGCCGGCGCAAAATCCCCGGCCGGCGCCGGTGATGACGATCGCGCGCGTGGCGGGGTCCTTCCGTGCAGCGTTGACCTCGTCGAGGAGCGCTGCGCGCAGCGGGCCGTTCAGGGCGTTGAGCGCCTCGGGCCGATTGAGCGTGAGCGTGACGACGCCGTCGTCGTGCTCGCGCAGGAGCGGCTCTGACGGCTGATCAGGCATCGCGTTGATTGTACCGGCGGGCGGCCGCCTCCCGACCGGTGCCGCAGCTCCGGGCATGGAAACGCCCGGTGCCGATGGCACCGGGCGTTTCCGATCAGAAGGCCGTCGGTCAGACGGTGTTGCTGCCGCTGCGCTTCGTCACCATGTTCCATACGAACACGACGATGATCGCGCCGACGATGGCGGCGACGATCGAGCCGATCGTGATGCCCTGCATCCAGTCCTCGTTGGTCAGGAGACCGAACAGGAACCCGCCGAGAATGGCGCCGACGATCCCGGCGATGAGACCGCCCATGACGCCATAGCCCTCGTCACCAGGGACGACCTTGCTTGCGATGAAGCCGGCAATTGCGCCGACGACCAACCACGCGATGATACTCATAGACTACCTCCGGTTCCCTCCCACGGGATGAATGGACGAGCGAAGTCACGCTCACGACCGCTCCCCTTGCACATTGTGTTCCGTAACGGCAAGCCCTCGCTCGCTGATTCCGCAGAATCGCAAGCCGTTCAGCGCTGGAGCGTGTAGAAGCTCCCGACATCGGCCATCCCGGCGCTCGCGTAGAGCCGATGGGCCACGGCCCGCTGGTGGCCGCTCTCGAGCGCGAGCGCATAGGCGCCGCGCGCGGCCGACTCCGCGAAGGCAGCCTCGAGCAGCAGCGCCCCGATGCGGCGCCCGCGGCCCGGCTCGGTGACGATCAGGTCCGGGACCCACGCCTGCGGGGCGGTCGTGAAGAAGGGCTGCCGGAACTCGAGGCTGATGAACCCGACCGGGACGCCGTCGAGCAGGGCCAGGCGCGAACCCGCGTCGGATCTCGCAACGTGCTGCGCGTACGTCCGACGGAGGGCCGGCAGCCGCTCCTCCGACGGGGCCGGGCGGCCGAGCTCGGCGAGCAGACGGGTCGTGGCATCGAAGTCGCCGTCGTCCTCCTCGATCGGCCGAATCTCGATACCGGGCCCCGGCTCGATGCCGCGGGTCCGAATCGGCCCGATCTCGAAGTACCTGCCCTGGTTCTCGAAACCGGCGGCCTCGTACAGCGCGCGGGCCTCCGCCCGCTCGTACGCGACCTCGAGCATGACCTGGTGGCCGCCGCGCAGGCGCCACTCGGCGATCGCCGACGCGAGGAGCGCGTGACCGATCCCGCGCCCACGAAACCGCTCGCGGACGAAGAGGTCGCTCACCCAGCCCTCGAACGTGGCGTGGTTCAGGCGCCGCCGCAGCCGGTGCACGATAAAGCCCGCCACCTCGCCATCGGCGCTCGCGAGGAAGGGCGTGGCGTCGACGTCGTTGACGAGCGCCTCGTACGCGCCCCGGTGCGGCTCGGCGTCCGCCTGGGCGTCGAGGCCGTAGAGCTCGCGCGCCAGGGCGAGCGCCTCGGCGAGATCGTCGCGTCCGAGCGGCCGGATCTCGACGCCCGGCGGACGGGGCACGGCGAGGCCGCCGACCGGGTGGTCGGGATTGCCTAGGGTCATGGGCTCAGTCGGTGACGACCACGTAGCTGCCGTCCCACGCGGGGTACGACTGCGTCTCGATGCCGTTGCGCTCGCTCGCATCGTACGAGTCCTGGCCAGGGCGCATCTCGACCGTCACCCTGCCACCGTCCTCGAGGGTGATGACCCCCGTGTGCACGCCCGCCGTGCACACGGATGAGTCGTCGGTGTACACGTCCGAGCCCCAGACGGTGTCAGCCTCGCCGTCGGGCGGGCAGTTGTACGAGAACTGCTCGCCGATCGCCGCGCGATGGTTCGCGGCCGTGACCGTCCACGAGGCGTCCTCGGCGGGGCCGGCCGCCGCGGGAGTCGAGGTCGGGGAGGCAGCCGCCCCGCAGGCGGTGGCCAGGACGACGAGGCCGAGAGCGGGAAGCAGCGCAAGGCCCCGACGGATGGTCATGGCGCGCATCATACAGCGCGCCGTGCACGGTTCCGCAAGGGCCCGGAGACGGGCTTCAGCGGCCCGTAAAGTCGGGGGCGCGCTTCTCGAGGAAGGCTGCCATCCCCTCCTTCTGGTCCTCGCTGGCGAAGAGCAGGTAGAAGAGCCGGCGCTCGTGCGCGAGCGCCGCCGTGAGGCTCATCTCGTACGCCGCGTTGACCGCCTCCTTGGCCAGCCGAACCGCGAGCGGCGACTTCTCCGCCACCGTAGCCGCCAGGGCGAGGGCATCCTCGACGCACAGCTCATCCTGGGTGACGCGCGCCACGAGCCCGGCCTCGTGCGCCTCGCGAGCGCTCATCGGCTCGCCGGTCAGGATCATCTCCATCGCGCGGCTCTTGCCGATCGCCCTCGTGAGCCGCTGGGTGCCGCCCGCTCCCGGGATGACGCCGATGTTGATCTCGGGCTGCCCGAACTTCGCGCCTTCACCGGCAACGATCAGGTCGAGCGTCATCGCGAGCTCGCAGCCGCCGCCGAGGGCCCAGCCGTTGACCGCGGCGATGACCGGCTTCGTGATCTTCCGGATGCGGTCCCACTGGCCGATGCGGTTCGTGATGAGCATCTCGATGGGCGTCGCGCCGGCCATCTCGCCGATGTCGGCGCCCGCGGCGAAGGCGCGCTCGCTGCCGGTCACGACGATGGCGCGAACCCCGTCGTCACGGTCCAGCGTCTCGAGCGCCTCGCACAGGGCGTCCATGACGGCGCCATTGAGCGCGTTCAGCTGCTTCGGCCGGTTCAGGCGGACGAGCGCGGTGCGCTGGGCCTCGTGGCGCTCGACGAGGACGAGCTGCTCGTCGTTCATCGGCGCAGACCTGCCACATTCACGTGAGGTGCGCACAAGGAGCAACCGGAGCGAGCTTTCAGCCCTGATTCCACATGATTTACACAGATTTGATGATATTTCCAAGCTGGGTTGCGGGGCGCGGCGGGCGTCATGCGCACCTGGTGTGAATCTGACGGATTCACTGCGCTCATGTCCCCTCCTCCCATGCGTCCGGGAGCTCGACACCGCAGGAGCCGCAGAACCGATGCGCCGCGGGCAGCCCGACCGCCCCGCACGCCGCGCAGGTCCGCCCCTCCCCCGCCTCCAGGCGCCGGAGCTCGGCGAAGCGTGGCTTGCGCTTGTCGTGGAAGGCCGCGACCGCCTCGCGCGTCTCGTCGGCGGTTGAGTGAACGGCAAGCCAGTCACGCGCGTGCTCGATCGTCTGCGACCAGACGAGGTCGCGCCACCAGTTGAGATGCGTCTTCGTGTAGCGCATCGCCTCTGGCAGCTTGCGCGCCAGCTTCGCGGCCATCTCGGAGACGACCGCGTCCAGGTCGGAACGGGCGGCCACCCGCGAGACGAGCCCCCAGTCGAGGGCCTGCGCCGGCGAGACCGGCTCGCACAGCATGATGATCTCGCGCGCGCGTCGATCACCGACGATGATCGGCAACCACTGCGTCGCGCCGCCGGCCGGCACCGATCCGTGCTCCGGCCCGACGTGACGGATGTACGCGTCGTCGACCATGACCGAGAGGTCGCACGCCATCTGCAGCTCGTTTCCGCCTCCGACGCAGGCGCCGTTGATGCGCGCGATCGTCGGCTTGCCGATGTGCCGCAGCCGGTCGTGCATCTCGATGAAGGCGCCCATCCAGCGCCAGTACTGGCCGCTCGTGGCGCCCATGAGCGCCTGCTCGTCGAGATCGGCCCCGGTGCAGAACGCCCGATCCCCGGCGCCGGTGACGACGACGACCGCGACCGACTCGTCCCACGAGGCCTGCTCGAAGGCGTGCGACAGCTCCTTGAGCGTCGGCAGGTCGAGCGCGTTCAGGACGTCGGGCCGGTCGATCGTGACGGTGGCGACGCCCGCCTCGAGGTCGCGCGCGTAGCGGATCCGCTCGTAGCCGAGGGTCGAGGGGTCGGACGCGACCGGGGCGCCCGGCTCAGGCATTGGCCTCGTCGGGCGCGACGAACATCGTGACCCCCGCCCCGGCGAAGTTGCGCAGGTCCTTCGCGCTCGCCGCCCCCGCCTCCGACATGACGGCGTCGTCGAGGTCGCTGGCCGAGTCGAAGGCCATCTCCGCCATCAGGTAATACGGCGCGGGCCGGCCGGCCACGCCGGCGAGCTTCGAGAGGCGCAGGTCACGCAGGTTCGGGTAGCGGCTGACGATCGGCGTATGGACGTCGCGGTAGTGCGCGTCGAACGCATCGGTGTCTTCGGGGGCGTTGTAGAGGACGACGAGTCGCGGCATGCGTCTACTTCTTGAAGTAGTCGGCGTTGATCTGGATGTACTTCACCTGGTCGTCCGGGACGGCGTCCTCGGCGAAGATCGCGGTGACCGGGCACTCCGGCTCGCAGGCCCCGCAATCGATGCACTCGTCCGGATCGATGAAGAACATCGCGTCGTCGTCGGTGGCGTGAATGCAATCGACCGGGCAGACGTCGACGCAGCTCGCGTCCTTGACGCCGATGCACGGCTCGGTGATGACGTAGGTCATTGTGCGAAAGATGCCCTCATGCGGGTGGCTTCAGCGAGCCGATCCTGAGTCTACACCGATGCCACCGGCTAGCATGGCCGGGCCATGAAGCTCACCGACCTGGACCACCGGCCGCTCGTCGTGGCGGCCGCCACGCCCCTGACCGATGACGGCGCCGCGCTCGATCTCGACGCCGTCGCCCCGTACGTCGCCTTCCTCCAGTCGCACGGCGCCGACGGCGTGTTCGCCTGCGGCACGACCGGCGAGGGCGTCCTCCTCTCGCTCGACGAGCGACGACGGGCGGCGACGACGTTCCGGGCCGAGGTCTCCGGCGTCCTCGTCGTGCACGCCGGCGCCCAGACCACCGCGGACACGGTGGCTCTCGCCGCGCACGCGGCGGAGATCGGAGCCGATGCGGTCGCCGTCATCCCGCCTCCCTACTTCGCACTCGACGCCGATGCGCTGACCGCCCACTTCGTGGCGGCCGCCCGCGCCGCCGCACCACTTCCGTTCTACTGTTACGCCTTCACGGCCCGCTCCGGCTACCCACTGCCGGTCGAGGTCATTCGACGGATCGGGGCAGCGGCCGACAACCTCGCCGGGCTGAAGGTGAGCGAGTCGCCCTTCGAGCGCGTCGAGCCGTACCTCGACCTCGGGCTGCCCGTCCTCATCGGCAGCGAGCCGCTCATCCCCGCCGGGCTCGAGCGCGGCGCGATCGGGGCCGTGTCGGGCATGGCGGCCGCCTTCCCGGAGGTCGTGCGCGCGGCACTCGACACGCCTGACGACGATGCCGCCGCGCGGCTGCGCGCGGTGCGCGGCGCCATGGAGGCCTCGGGGCAGTTCATCGCGGCGGCGAAGCACGTCCTCGGCTTGCGCGGCGTGCCGGTCGGGCCCGGGATGCGCGCTCCCCTCCGAGGGCTCACGCGCTCGGAGGCATCGGCCCTCGAGGAGGCGGTCGAGTCCGTCCTCGCGGCCGGCGCCGGCTTCAGATTGTTCATGCGCATGCGCCTATCCTTCCACTCTGACGAGGTAAGCAACCCTCTCGATCATGCCGCGTATCGCCGGCGTGTCCTCCAGTTCCACGGTCTGGCGGATCTTGCGCAAGCCCAGGCCCCGCA
>CAZKFP010000187.1:0-2609 GCA_964552085.1 uncultured Steroidobacteraceae bacterium | reverse complement strand
GCCGCCGTCGTCGTCGCCGCCCTCGGCGGCCGCGGCGGTCTTGTACATCGCCTCGGCGATGCGATGGACGACCGACTGGAGCGACTCGAGGGCGTCGCGGAGGGGCTGCGGCGCCACCGGCTCCTTGTGCTCGTCGAGGACGCGCTCGGAGTTCTTGAACTCCTCCTCGGCCTGGAGCTTGAGCTCATCCGGAATCCGCTCGGAGTTCTCCTCGACCTGCTTCTTGGCGGCATACAGCATCGAGTCGAGCTGGTTGCGCGCCTCGATGGCCTCGCGGCGATCCTTGTCCTCGGCCTCGTGAGCCTCGGCGTCCTTGACCATCCGATCGATGTCGGCGTCGGTCAGGCCGGAGGAGGCGGTGATGGTGATGTTCTGCTCCTTGCTCGTCGCCTTGTCCTTGGCCGCGACGTTGAGGATGCCGTTCGCGTCGATGTC
This sequence comes from uncultured Steroidobacteraceae bacterium, assembly GCA_964552085.1. Classification (GTDB taxonomy): domain Bacteria; phylum Chloroflexota; class Limnocylindria; order QHBO01; family QHBO01; genus JACDBZ01. The sequence goes on along the minus strand of CAZKFP010000187.1, from coordinate 2,174 downwards.
GAACGTGACCTCGATCTGCGGGACGCCGCGAGGCGCCGGCGGGATGCCGTCGAGCCGGAAGGTGGCGAGCTTCTTGTTGTCCTCCGCCATCTCCCGCTCGCCCTGGAGCACGACGATATCGACCGACGGCTGGTTGTCCGACGCCGTCGAGAAGACCTGCGTGTGCGAGGTCGGGATCGTCGTGTTGCGGTTGATCATCTTCGTCGCCACGCCGCCCATCGTCTCGATGCCGAGCGAGAGCGGGGTGACGTCGAGGAGCAGCACGTCCTTGACCTCGCCGCCGAGGACGCCGGCCTGGATCGCCGCGCCGACCGCGACGACCTCGTCGGGATTGACGCCCTTGTGCGGCTCCTTGCCGTCGAACATCTTCTTGACCGCCTCGACGACGGCCGGCATCCGGGTCATGCCGCCGACGAGGATCACCTCGTCGACGTCGCCCGGCTTCATGCCGGCATCGGCGATCGCCTTCTTCACCGGCTCGGCGGTCTTGCTGACGAGGTCCGCCACGAGGTCCTCGAGCTTCGCGCGCGACAGGGTCGTGACGAGATGCTTCGGACCGGAGGCATCGGCGCTGATGAAGGGAAGGTTGATCTCGGTCGAGCTCGTGCTCGACAGCTCGATCTTCGCCTTCTCGGCCGCCTCCTTGAGACGCTGGAGGGCGATCCGATCCTTCGAGAGGTCGACCCCCTCGCTCTTCTTGAACTCCGCGGACAGCCAGTCGATGATGCGCTGGTCAAAGTCGTCACCGCCGAGATGCGTGTCGCCGTTCGTCGAGCGCACCTCGAAGACGCCCTCGCTCAACTCGAGAATGCTGATGTCGAAGGTGCCGCCGCCGAGGTCGTAGACGGCGATCTTCTCGTCCTTCGTCTTGTCCAGCCCGTACGCGAGGGCCGATGCGGTCGGCTCGTTCACGATGCGCTTGACGTCGAGCCCGGCGATCCGGCCGGCGTCCTTCGTCGCCTGGCGCTGCGTGTCGTCGAAGTAGGCCGGCACGGTGATGACCGCCTCGGTCACCTTCTCGCCGAGGTACGCCTCGGCATCGGACTTCAGCTTCTGGAGGATCATCGCGCTGATCTCCGGGGGGCTGAAGTGCTTGTCGTTGCCGAGATTCACGACGATGCCGTCCGACTTCGGATCCTTCGTGACCTCGTACGGGACAAGCCCTTTCGAGTGCTGGACCTCGGGGTCCTCGAAGCGACGCCCCATGAAGCGCTTGATGCTGAAGATCGTGTTCTCGGGGTTCGTGATCGCCTGGCGCTTCGCCACCTGGCCGACCAGCCGCTCCCCGCTCTTCGCGAAGGCGACGACCGATGGCGTGATGCGCGCGCCCTCCGCGTTCGTGATGACCTGCGGCTCGCCGCCTTCCATGACGGCGACCACCGAGTTCGTCGTGCCGAGGTCGATGCCGATGATCTTGCCCATTCGTTCGTCAGTGCTCCTTCGGGTTGTTGGCCACACGGACGAGACTCGGCCGGATGACCCGGTCGTGCAGGCGGTAGCCCCGCTGCAGCTCGCCGATCACTTCGTTATCGGGATGGTCCGCGGTCGGCTCGTGCACGACCGCCTCGTGGAGGTTCGGATCGAACGGCTGGCCGACGGCCTCGATGGCCGTCACGCCCTCCGCCTCGAGGACGTTGCGCAACTTGCGTTCCACGAGCCGCACGCCCTCGATCCAGGGGTCGCGCGCGTCGTCGGGGACGCTCTCGAGCGCCCGGTCGAAATCGTCAAGGACCGCGAGCAGCTTATTGATGAGGATGGCGTTGCTGAACTGGCCGACCGTCGCGCGCTCCTCCTCGGTGCGACGCTTGAAGTTCGCGAAGTCGGCCGCCGAGCGCTGCCAGTTGTACAGGTGCTCCTCGCCCTTGGCGCGCGCCTCGGCCAGCTCACGCTCGAGCGACTCGATGCGCTCCGCCAGCTCGAGGCGCGACGGTGTCCTGATCGCTTCCGCGCGCTCCTCGCCACGGGTCTTCGTCGGCGGCTTCGTCCTGCCGCGCGTGGAATCGTCGGTCATTGCGTCTCGCCGTATTCGCTGCTGATCAGCTCGTTCATGAGCGTCGAGAGGTACCGCACCGTCGGGATGGCCCGCGGATAGCGCATCCGCGTCGGCCCGAGGACACCGAGCAGGCCGAGGGCCCGGTCCGGGGCGCCGTACGGGGCGAAGACGAGGCTGACCT
>CAZKFP010000186.1:0-3512 GCA_964552085.1 uncultured Steroidobacteraceae bacterium | reverse complement strand
GGGTGCCGACCTGCCGGCGCACCTCGGAGACGTGATCGTCCGCGCGGAGGGAATCGAGAAGTACTTCGGCGACAACCACGTCCTGTGCGGCATCGACCTCGAGGTGCGCCAGCGGGAGGCGGTCATGCTCGTCGGCCGCTCGGGGTCGGGCAAGACGACGTTCCTGCGCTGCATCAACTTCCTGGAGGAGCCGACGGTCGGGTCGATCGAGGTCGACGGCCTCCGGCTCGAGGCCGATCCGCTCCACAGCCGAAGCCGGAAGCACCAGGAGCAGATCCGCCAGATGCGCCTCCGCGCCGGGATGCTCTTCCAGGAGTTCAACCTCTTCCCGCACATGACCGTGCTCGGGAACTGCATCGAGGCACCGATCCGCGTCAGCAGCGTGTCCCAGGACGAGGCCGTCGCACGAGCCGAGCGCAACCTCGACAAGGTCGGGCTGCTCGAGAAGCGCGACGAGTACCCGGCGCGCCTCTCCGGAGGCCAGAAGCAGCGGGTGGCGATCGCCCGCGCGCTCAGCATGGAGCCGAAGGTCCTCCTCTTCGACGAGCCCACCTCGGCGCTCGACCCGGAGCTCATCGGCGAGGTGCTGCAGGTCATGGAGGATCTCGCGCACGAGGGCACGACGATGCTCGTCGTCACCCACGAAATGCACTTCGCGCGTCAGGCCGCCGACCGCGTCGTCTTCATGGAGGAAGGCGTCGTCGTCGAGCAGGGCCCGCCGGAGCAGATCCTCGACAAGCCACGCCACGAAGCCACGCAGCGCTTCCTGCGCCGGTTCCTCGACCCGGATGGGCACACGGACGACGACTGAGGTCGTTCGGCGCCCTACAGCGCAGGCGCCTGTGCGGCGGCCCGCCGCCGCTCGGCGGAACGGCGGCGGAGCGGGAAGAAGATCTCGCGTAGGACGACGTCCGCGACAGCCACGAGGGGGATGGCGATGATGCCGCCGACGATGCCCGCGATCGAGGTCCCTGCCAAGACGCCGAGCAGCACGGCGACGGCCGAGAGCGAGACGGCCCGGCTCTGCACGATGGGCGTGATGACCGCTCCCTCGAGCTGCTGGAGCACGACGAGCCACGCTGCCATGAGCAGGGCGGCCAGCGGCGACGTGACGAGCGCGACCAGGACGATCGGCACGCCGGCGATGAACGCGCCGGCCATCGGGATCGCCGCGGTGATGAAGCTGATCGCGCCGAGCGGAATGGCGAACGGGAGCGGCTCACCGTTGACGATGAACCCGACGACGACCATTCCGACGGTCGAGCCGACGCCGATGACCCCCATGACGAGGAGCTGTCCGCGAACGTAGGCGCCGAGGCGCAGGAGCGCGTCACGCGTCACCTTCGACGCGATCTCGTGGTCACGCTCGTCAACGAACTCCAACGCCCAGGCAGCGATCCGGTCGCGCTCGAGAAGCAGCAGCGCGGCGAGGAAGATCGTGATGAACAGGTTCGCCACGATGCCCGCGAACGTGAGCGGCACCGAGATGAGCGATCCGAGCTCAGGGAGCGCATCCCGCGCCCCGTCGGTCATCGTGCCGACGATCTCCTCGCCGCGTCCCGCGCCGGCGATGCCGTCCACGAAGCTCACGGCCCCCACGCGCAACTCCTCCGCCAGTGCCGGAACGTCCTCTCCGAACTCGACCGCCTGCCGCACGAGCGGCGGGAAGATGAGGAAGAGCGCGAGGGCGACGACCCCGAGCACCGCCCCGAAGGCCGCCATCACCGCAACGATCCGGGGCGCGCCGCGTCGCTCGATCCAGGACTCGAGGCCGTAGACGCCGGCGGCAAGAAGGACGGCGAGGAAGACGAGCGTCAGGAGCAGCCGGAGCTCGTACGCCAGGTAAAGGGCCAGGCCGACGGCAACGACGACGAGCATGACGCGAAACGTGATGCCGTAGACGCCGCCCGCCTCCTCGCGTTCGGGCACCTCGACGACCTCGGCCGGCCGTTCGCGGGCACCGAAGAACCGCCCGACGGTCGCGCGCCAGATCGCTCCCGGTATTCCGGCGATCGACGCCCAGACACGCGAGATCAACGGCGCGTGGCGCCGTAGACCGTCGCGCGCGGAAGGCGGGCCGCCTCGTCCTCGGCGCGCACCCGCTCCCCGGCGGGCACGAGCGCGACCGGCGTGTCCGCGGGCGATCCTCCCTCGCGCTCGATCAGCCACCGCAGCCCGACCTCGGTCAGGGTCGCGCCACCCGCCGCGCCGGGCTCGATGAAGGGCAGGACGACCATGCGCCGGCGCCCGAGGCCCTCGACCGAGAGCTGCAGCCGATACGGGTCGACGCCGAGCTCATCGGCGAGCGGCGACAGGTCGACGGTTCGGTTCGGGAAACGACGCAGGAAGCGAAGGACGGCCGCATCGAGCTGCTGCCCGTCGATCGGCGCCTCCGAGGCCGCCGGCACGGTCGCGACGGCGGCCGCGACGTCCGCCTTCGGCGTGACCGTCGAGTCGGGGTCGCCCTTCGTGGCGGGCTTGCGGGCGCGCTTGGGGATCACGCGCGACAGGATAGCAAGCGCGACGTAGACTGCGGCGGCTGTGCCCGAGATCGATCCATATGCCGTCCTCGTCGTGCCACGCACGGCGACGCGCCAGGAGATCGCGAGCGCGTACCGGCGCCTCGCAAAGCAGCATCACCCGGACGCTGGCGCTCCCCCGTCGAGCGCGATGGCGCGAGTCAACGAGGCGTGGCGCCTCCTCTCCGATCCGGCTCGGCGCGCGCGCTGGGACCGCGAGCATGCCGTCGTCGTGCCGCCGCACTGGGCCGCCCGCCCCGAGGCGCCCGCGCGACCGGCGCCGGCGCACCGCCCGGTCCCCGACTCCGCCCGCGACTCCGGGTGGCTCGCGGTCGGGGTCGTCGCCGTCGCGGCCGTGGCCGTCATCGGCGTCATGGTGCTCATCGGCCTCGCCTCCGCTGGCTCGGCGGAGGTGTCGGGAACCCGGTTCAGCAGCAGCGATCTCAGCTTCCGGCACTCCGATGACTGGCGCGTGTACCCCGGCGAAGACAACGCCGTGGAGCACAGCGTCGTGGCGCACGCGGCGACGTTCGAGGTCGATGCGGGAATGCGCTGCACGAGCTTCGGTGACCCGTGCCAGCTGAGCGGCGACGCCATCCCGCCGGGCGAGGCGTCGATCATCGTCACGTCGTGGGGCGACGGTACGCCACCGGTGCCCGACCCGGTGCGGGCGCGGCCGTTCGGGCTCGATGCGCAGCGCTTCTTCGGCGGCTCGCCTGCCGCCTTCCGCCTCGAGCGCGGGGTGGACGGCGCGATCGCCTGGTGGCAGCTCAGCCCGCCGGGCTTCCCCGAACAGTGGATCGAGGTCCGCGCCGACATCGGCGGCGGACGGCTCGAGCAGGACGACGTCCTGGCGCAGATCGAACAGGTGCTGGCGACGATCGAGTTCGGGCCGTAGGCCTAGGCCAGGCGCTCCTCCGCGCCCGCTCGAAGCTCCACGTCGACCGGGACGCCCGCCGCCCGGCGCACGGCCTCGGCGAGGTGGTCGTCCCA
>CAZKFP010000185.1:0-3551 GCA_964552085.1 uncultured Steroidobacteraceae bacterium | reverse complement strand
GTGACCCACGCCCTCATCGGCCCGGACGACCTGTCGCGCACGGGTCTGGACGCCGCCGCGCCGGAGCTCGTTCGCCTGCACAATCCGCTCAGCGAGGACCACTCGATTTTGCGCCCGTCGATGGCGCCGTCCATCCTCGGGGCGCTGGCCGAGAACGCCCGCCAGCGCCGGACGGATGCCTGGCTCTTCGACCTCGGCAAGGTCTACCGCCACAATCCCGGCGCGCCGACGCCGCGCGACCTCCGCTCGGAGACGGCGGGCACCGGGCGCTACGAGTCGTGGGAGCTCGCGCTGGCACTCAGTGGGCCCGCGGTGCCGGCGACGCCGGGACAGGCCGTGCCGCCGGCCGACGTCGCGACGCTCAAGGGGATCGTGGACGCGCTGCACGACGCCCTCGGCGCGCCGCGGCCGTCGTACCGGGGAGAGGACTCCGCCGAGCGCCATCGGCACCGGCACCCGGGCCGCACCGGGCTGATCTGCGATGCCGCCGGCCGGCCGTACGGTTCGCTCGGCGAGGTTCATCCGCGCGTGGCGGAGGACTGGGGGCTCGCTGGACGGCCGGTGGACGCCGCGATCGACGTCGGCCGTCTGCTCGACCTTGTTCCCGACCGCATCGACGCGAAGGCGCCACCGGCGGCGCAGCCGGCCGACCGTGACCTCGCGGTCGTCGTCGACGAGACGACGCCGGTCGGCGACGTGCTGCGCGTCGCGCGGACGAGCGCCGGTCCGCTCCTCGACGAGCTGCGGCTGTTCGACATCTACCGTGGCGAGCAGATCGGTCCAGGCCGCGTCAGCTATGCGATCGCGTTCCGCTTCCAGCCGGCCGTCGCCGGGGACGAGAACGCGGTCGACCGTGCCCTGAACAAGGTGCGTGGCGCCCTTCAGCACCATCTCGGGGCCGAGATCCGGTAGGAGGATCGGTTCCTTGTCGGGCGTCATCGGGGACTGGTACCCTTGCGCCCGCCCGAGCCGGCCCCTGCCTGCCGGCATATCGGTACGGAGGTCTGACGCGTGGAGATGCTCACCCGGCTGAGCTGGGTGGACCTGGCGATCATCACCGCCCTCGCCGGTGGCGTGTTCGTGGGGTTCACGCAGGGGATGATCCGGTACATCCTCAATGCCCTCGCCGTCGTCGTGGCGTTCATCCTCGCCTCGCAGCTGAAGGGCCCGCTCCATGAGCTGCTCGGCTTCTGGAGGGCCTTCGATGCCGATGGGCGCGAGCTCCTTCTCTTCGTCCTCCTCTTCTTCGGCTTCGTCGTCGCCGGCTGGTTCATCATCCGGTCGGTCTATCGTCGAAGCCAGCTCCCGATCGTGAAGCAGCTCGACGAGCTGGGTGGGGCGATCTTCGGCCTGCTCTTCGCGGCGCTCGTGGTCGCCATGCAGCTCGTCGTGTTCGACAGCTACTTCGTCGACGGTGCGGGGGTCGGCGGCTGGGTGGAGGGCTACTACGACGCCTTGAACGACTCGCTCATCATCGCCTTCTTCCGCGAGACCATCATCCCGACCGTGGGCATCGTGGCCCGCCCGTTCGTGCCGGACGAGATCGCGCGCCTCCTCTTCCCGTGACCCTGGCGGCCGCCCGCCCCGTCGTCGAGGAGCGAGCCTGGTTCGACCGGCCCGCCACCGAGCTGGCGAGGGCGCTGCTCGGCTGCCGGCTCGTCCATTCGTCGCCGGCTGGCGTCGTCGGCGGGCGGATCGTGGAAACCGAGGCGTACCGCGGTCCGGAGGATCTCGCGGCCCATTCGGCACGTGGCCGCACGCCGCGCAACGCCGTCATGTTCGACGCGCCGGGGCACCTGTACGTGTACCTCATCTACGGGCTGCATCACTGCCTGAACGTCGTCGCCGGGCCCGGCGAGAAGCCCGAGGCGGTCCTCGTCCGGGCGCTCGAGCTGGACGTGGGGCTCCAGCTTGCGAGAGAGCGTCGCGGCCCGCGCATCTCCGACCGCCGCCTGGCGTCGGGTCCCGGGAACGTGGGACGGGCGCTCGGGGTGGACCGCGAGCTCAACGGGTCCGACCTGCTTGCCGGGCCCGTCCGCGTCGAGCCGGTGATCGGGCCGGTTCCGCGGGTCAGCCGCGGCTCTCGCATCGGCGTCCCGTACGCCGGCGCGTGGGCGGAACGGCCCCTGCGCTTCTGGATCACCGATGACCCGCATGTCTCGCGCTGACCCGAGCGATCGTTCCACCGCCGATGCCGGCACGTTGCGCGCCCTCGAGTTCGGCGCGATCGTCGAGCAGCTTGCCGCGCTCGCCTCGTTCGAGCCGTCGCGCGAGCTCGCCCTCGCGACGGTCCCCGTGGCCGATGCCGTCCACGTCGGGCTGCTCCAGGACCAGACGGACGAGGCGGCGAGGCTGCTCGACGAGCAGGCCCAGGCGACGATCGGTGGCGCGCGCGACGTTCGGCCGGCGGTCGAGCGAGCGGCGCGTGGCGGACGGCTGACGCCGGCCGAGCTGCTCGAGGTCGCCGACACGCTCGTCGCCACCGAGCGTTTCGCTGCCCGCCTCCGTGCCTGGCGCGAGCCGCACCTGTCCGGCGTCCGCGACGAGCTCGATCCGGCACCGGACCTCGCGGAGCGGATCGGTCGGAGCGTCGACGACTCCGGTGAGCTGCTCGACGGCGCGTCGTCGGAGCTCGCCGCGATCCGGAAGCGCATGCGAACGGCGCAGGATCGGGTCCGCGAGCGCCTGAACGCGATGCTCCGCTCCTCGGCGATGGCCGGCGTCATCGGGGAGGCGATCGTCACCGTTCGCGCGGGGCGCTACGTCATCCCGATCCGCGCCGAGGCGAAGGGTCGCGTGAAGGGCATCGTCCACGACCAGAGCGCGTCGGGGGCGACGCTCTTCGTCGAGCCACTGACCGTCGTCGAGCTGAACAACGCGTGGATCGAGGCGACCCTGGCCGAGGAGCGCGAGGAGGAGCGCATCCTCGACGAGCTGTCGCGAGCCGTGGAGGCCCGCGCCGACGCCCTCCGCGCGAGCCTCGAGGCGCTCGCCCGCGCGGACCTCTGGATGGCCCGGGCGCGCCTCGGCAGCGCGATGGACGGCGTGCGCCCCGGCGTGGCCGAGGATGCGGCGGAGCTGCTCTCGGCACGGCACCCCCTGCTCGGCGAGGGGGCGGTGCCGATCGACCTGCGCCTCGGCGACCGGTTCGGCTACCGGGCGCTCGTCGTGACCGGGCCGAACACCGGCGGCAAGACCGTCTCGCTCAAGACGCTCGGCCTGCTCGCGCTCATGCACCAGGCCGGCCTGCGCGTGCCGGCGGCGGACGGCGCGCGCCTTCCCGTCTTCCGCCGCGTCATGGCCGACATCGGTGACGAGCAGAGCATCGCCCAGTCACTCTCGACCTTCTCGAGCCACCTGCGCAACGTCGTGCGCTTCGTGGCGAATGCCGGGCCGGCGACGCTCGTCCTGCTCGACGAGGTCGGCGCCGGAACCGATCCGGCCGAGGGCTCCGCGCTCGCCATGGCGATCGTGTCGACGCTGCTCGAGGCGGGATCGATGGTCGCGGCCACGACGCACTACGCCGAGCTCAAGACGTTCGCCACCGAGCA
>CAZKFP010000184.1:0-22126 GCA_964552085.1 uncultured Steroidobacteraceae bacterium | reverse complement strand
CTCGGGCTCGCGCTCGTGCGGATCGAGCACCGCCGCCACCAGCTCGAGGATCTGTTCCGCGCCGGAGGAGGCAATGAGCGCGTCGCCTGAGACCGTCGGCACGATCTACGACATCGGCTATCGCGGCTACACCGGCCCCCGTCTCGGGCGCCGAGGGGCCATCGCGGCCCTCGTCGGCGCGGGCCTGCGGGCCGTCTTCGGACTCGGCCGCTCCGGCCGATCGAAGATCATCCCGTGGGGCGCCGTCATCCTGGCCACGATGCCGGCCGTCGTGGCCGTCGCCATCCGGGTGCTCGCGGGCGACCTCATCGACCTGTATGGCTATGAGAACTACCTGTGGAGCATCGGCGCCCTCCTGCCCATCTTCGTCGCGGCGCAGGCGCCCGAGCTCGTCGTGAACGACATACGGCACCGCGTCCTGCCGCTCTACTTCAGCCGGCCGATGAGCCGCCTCGACTACGTCGTCGCCAAGCTGGCCGCCCTGTCGCTCGGTCTGCTCGCGCTCACGCTGCTCCCGGTGCTCGTGCTGTTCGTCGGGCGCGTGCTCGCCGCGGAGGACGTGATCGCCGCGATCGGCGACGAGATGGGCGCCCTGCCCGGCATCGTGGGAAGCGGCGTCATGCACGCGGTGGTCCTCGCCAGCATCGGACTGGCGGTCAGCTCACTCTCCGCCCGGCGCGCATACGCGGCCGGCGCGGTGCTCGCGATCTTCCTCATCGGAGGCGTCGTCGGGCAGGTGCTCTCGGAGGCCGGCGGCTATGTCGAGATCGCGCCCTTCTTCGATCCCCTGGCCGTCCTCGATGGCGCGCGCGAATGGCTCTTCGGTGGCAGCGTCGCCGAGTCGCCGGTGCGCGCGGCCGGCCTGCCGCTCGCCGTCTACGGCCTGGCGACGCTCATCATGACGCTCGCGTCGTGGACGGTGCTTGCGCTGCGCTACCGCGGGATCTCCACGTGAGCCAGCTCTCGCTCGACGTCGTCTCGCGCTGGTACGGCAACGTCGTGGCCGTCAACGACGTCAGTTTCGAGGTCGGGCCGGGCATCACCGGGCTGCTCGGCCCGAATGGCGCCGGCAAGACGACCCTCCTGCACATGATGGCCGGCTTCCTCGCGCCGTCCGCTGGCACCGTCCAGCTGGACGGGGTTCCGACCTGGCGCCATCCCGAGCTCTACCGGACGATCGGTTTCGTGCCCGAGCGCGAAGCGGTGTACCCGTTCCTGACGGCGCGCCAGTTCGTGGAGAGCTCCGCCCGGCTCCACGGTCTCGGCGATCCGGCCGCCGCAACGCAGCGAGCGATCGAAATGGTCGACCTCGTGGACGCCGCCGACCGCGCCATCGGCGGCTACTCGAAGGGCATGCGCCAGCGGGCGAAGGTCGCGGCCGCGCTCGTCCACGACCCGGGCGTCCTCATCCTGGACGAGCCGTTCAACGGCATGGACCCGCGCCAGCGGCTGCACATGATGTCGCTCCTGCGGGCGATGTCCGCCGAGGGCCGGACGATCCTCTTCTCGAGCCACATCCTCGAGGAGGTGGAGCGCCTCTCGGACCGCGTGCTCGTCATCGTGGCCGGGCGTCTGGCCGCGTCGGGCGACTTCCGCCGCATCCGCCGGCTCATGACCGACCGGCCCCACACGTTCACGCTGCGCTCGAGCGACGACCGGAGGCTCGCCCGCGAGCTGCTCGCCGCCCCGGAGGTCGACGCCGTCGACCTGCACGACGGGCTGCTCACCGTCTCCACCGGCGATTACGGCGCCCTGACCCGCTCGGTCGCGCCGGCCGCGCAACGGATCGGCGTCTCGATCCTCGAGATGCGACCGGCCGACGAGTCGCTCGAATCGGTCTTCGCCTACCTGGTGCGTCGATGACCGCCGCCGTCGCCTCGATCACCCTGCGCGCCCTCTTCAACCGGCGTCGGACCGTCCTGCTCCTCCTGCTCGGCGCGCTCCTCGTCCTCATCGCGGTCCTGTTCAGGCTCGGCGACCCGGGCGAGGCCGAGTCGACGGAGGTCACCCGCCGCCTGCTGGCCGACTTCGGGATCGCGGTCCTGCTGCCACTCGTGGCCGTCATCATCGGAACCTCCGCCCTCGGCTCGGAGATCGAGGACGGCACAATCGTCTATCTCCTCGCCAAGCCGGTGCCCCGCTCGCGGATCGTGCTCATCAAGCTCGTCGTGGCCTGGCTCGTGACTGCCGCGCTCGTGGCGCCGGCGATCGCCATCGCCGGGCTGATCGGCGGCGAGGGCCAGCTCGCCGCGGCCCATGCCATCGCGGCCGTGATCGGTGCCCTGGAGTACACCGCGATCTTCATCGCGCTCTCGCTCGTGACATCGCGCGCGCTCATCGTCGGCCTCGCGTACGTCGTCGTGTGGGAGGGCGTCGTCGCCGGCCTCTTCAGCGGCACGCGGATCTTCAGCGTTCGACAGCATGTCCTCGCCGTCGCCGAGGCCCTCGGAGGCCCTGGCGCCGCCGACAGCGCCGAGCTGGCGCTCGGCGTCGCGCTGGCGATGGCGGCGGTCGCGACGGCCGCGGCCGTCATCCTCGCCATCGGACGCCTGGCGACGGTCGAGCTGCGCGGAGAGACCTAGGCGGCGCAGACCCGGTCGCGACCGGCTCGCTTCGCCATGTAGAGCGCGACGTCCGCCGCCCGCAACAGCTCGTCGGCCGTCTCCTGGCCGGCAGAGACCGTGGCGCAGCCCGCCGAGACGGTGGCATGGAGCGGGTCGCCAAGCACGCCGTCGACCGGCGTCGCGGCCAGCTGCACGCGCACCTCGTCGGCGATGCGCATCGCGTCGTCGAGGCTCGCCCGGAAGAGGATCACGGCGAACTCCTCGCCGCCGAAGCGGGCGACGAGATCGCTCGTCCGCGTCCGCTCCCGCAGGATGCCGCCGAAGACCCGGAGCACCTCGTCACCGATCTGGTGTCCATGGCGATTGTTCAGCTCGCTGAAGTGGTCGAGGTCGAACATGATCGCGGCGAGCGGCGCGCGCTCGTCGGCAGCCATGCGCTGGCGGCGGGCAAACAGCTGCTCGAGCGCCGGATCGAGATAGCGACGGTTGAAGAGGCCGGTGAGCGGGTCGCGCATGGCGAGGTCGGCGACCTCGGCGTGCAGGAAGACGTTCGTCACCGCCAGGGCGGCCTGCTCCGCCAGCAGGGCGAGAGCATCGCGCTCGAGCTCGGTGAAGGCACGCGAGCGCTCGCCGCGCATGAGCGTCAGCGCGCCGAGCACGGCGCTGTCGCGGATGAGTGGGATCGAGGCCGCGAGCATCGGCCCGGCCTCCTCGTTTGGCATGAACTCCGCACCGATGCGACCGGCTGGGCGCGGCCGGGGCGCCGCGTCGTCGATGATCATCGAGCGGTCGCGGATCGCCCGCCCGCTCATCCCCTCCCCCGGCCGCACCTCGGGACCGAGCGTGCCCGGGTCGCTGCCCTCGACGGCGCGCAACAGGTAGCGGCCGGACTCGCGATCGTGGACGTGGAGGGCGGCGATGTCCGCCTGTACGACGTTCGAGACCGATCGGACGATGGCGCGGAAGAGCTCGTCGGGCTGCAGCGTGCCGTTGACCGCCTCGCTGAAGTCGTGGAGGTGCCGGAAGAGCTCGGCACGCTCGTTCAGGCGCCGGCGCTCGCGACCGATGATGAGGGCCGCCGCCAGCCGGTCGGCGACGGCGATCATGACGCGCAGGTCGGTGGCATCGAGCGAGTGCGTGTTCGATTCCACGTTCACGAAGCCGAGGAAGTCGCGGCCGGCGAGCAGCGGGACGCAGATCTCGCTCGTGACATCGGTGTGGAGGGCCCAGTAGTCGGGATCCGCGCTGACGTCGCGCACGAAGGCGGGCCGCCCGGTGCGCATCACCCGCCCGACGATGCCGCGCTCGCCGTCGAAGGACTCGATGAGCTCGCCGTAGCCACGCTGGGCACCGAGCCGAACCTTCCCCTCGTCGCCGAGGTAGATCGACACGTGCTCATAGCCGAACTCGCCGGAGATGCGGTCGACGACCCCCTCGAGCGCCTGCTCCGTCGGACCGTCGGCGGCCAGGATGCGGCCGATCGCCTCGACCCCGGCGATCTGTCGCGCGCGGCGACGATCGGTCATGACGGCTCGCTTCAGCCGGTCGCGAGCCCGCTTCATGCGGGTCACCTCGCGGCGGGTGCCGAACGCGACGAGGAGCGCCACGGCCGCAAAGCCGAGCCCCCGTTCGAGCGCTTCCGCAACGACGCCGCGCTCGATGAGCTCGACGCTGACGTGCGAGGCGATCGAGGCAATGACGGCCAGGACGAGGAAGCGGCGCCCCGCGACGGCGGCGATGGCGATGATCGGCAGGTACACCGCTGACAGCAGGCCGGTCGAGCCGGTGAACAGCTGACCGGCGGCGACGATCGCCACGCAGAGAAGGAGGCGGCCCGCCGTCCATCTGGCGGACGTGGGCGCCGTGCGAGCCGGAGCTCGAACGACGACGACCGCCGTCGCGACCAGGTAGACGGCCGAGACGATCCACAGGCCCGGACCGCGAGCGTGGGTGCTGCCGACGAGGAGGATCGGAACGAGCAGGACAGCCCCCTCGACACCGCCCCGGTCGCGCAGGAGGACAGCCGTGCGTGAGAGCGCGCCTCTCAGCCGGTTCGTGGCGCCGTGTGACGCCACGGTGGCGCCGTGGGTCGCGGCAGCGTTCGTCATCGGTGCGGCGCATCGTCGCGCTCCGAGGGCGTGACCTCCATGGGCCGTCCGTACCATGCCCCCTCGGCGGCAACCCCCTGCTACGCTCCGCCACATGGATCTCGAGGCGCCATGGGGTCATCGCTGGTCGGGCCGGCTCGAGGAGCTCATCATCGACAGCCAGGCGCTGACGACGAATCCGCTCGGGGACCCGCACCGCCGACCGCTGTACGTCTACACCCCTCCCGGCTACGACGACAAGCCGGAACGGCGCTACCCGTCGGTCTACCTCCTCCAGGGCCTCACCGGCCAGGTCGACATGTGGCGAAACCGGAAGTTCGGCCAGCGCTCGACACCCGAGCTGCTCGACGGCTCTTTCGCCGAGGGCGCAGCGCCGGCGATCGTCGTCTTCGTCGATGCCTGGACCAGCCTCGGCGGATCGCAGTTCCTCGACTCTCCCGCCACCGGGCGCTATCACACGTACCTGTGTGAAGAGGTCGTCCCCTTCGTCGACGGGCGCTACCGGACCCTGGACGGCGCCGCGCACCGCGGCGTCGCCGGCAAGAGCAGCGGCGGCTACGGCGCCATGGTCACCCCGATGCTGCGCCCCGACCTGTTCGGCGGCCTCGTCACACACGCCGGCGACGCCCTGTTCGAGGTGTGCTACCTGTCCGACTTCCGCGAGGCGGCGCGCGCCCTGCGCGACACGTACGACGGGTCGTACGAGGCCTTCTGGACGGACTTCCGCGCTCGGCCGGGACGATCGAGGCGCACCGACGGCGCGCTGCTCAACGTGTGGTGCATGGCGGCCTGCTACTCGGCGGACGCCGACGGCAGCGTGCGCCTGCCCTTCGAGGGCCGCACGGGACGCCTCGTTCCCGATGTGTGGGATCGCTGGCTGGCGTGGGACCCCGTCCGGATGGCCTCCGCCCACGCCGAGGCGCTGCGCGGCATGCGGGCGATCTGGATCGATGCCGGGCGGAGCGACGACTTCTACCTCGATCTCGGCGCCGACGCGTTCCGCGGCGCGCTCGCCGAGATCGGCGTCGACGACGACCGGGTCCGCTTCGAGCTGTTCGAGGGCACGCACTCGGGCATCGAGTGGCGCTACCCCGAGGCGATCGGGTGGCTCGCGGCGCGGTTGGCGTCGTGAGGCCCGTGCCACCGCGGCCGCTCAGGCCGCCGGCGGGATATTGTGATTGCGACGGAACACGTTCCCAGGGTCGTAGCGCGCCTTGACCGCAGCCAATCGATCC
Source organism: uncultured Steroidobacteraceae bacterium (assembly GCA_964552085.1). GTDB lineage: Bacteria > Chloroflexota > Limnocylindria > QHBO01 > QHBO01 > JACDBZ01. The sequence continues at coordinate 16,219 of CAZKFP010000184.1, read as the reverse complement.
CAGGTCGCGCCGGGGTAGGCGGCTCGGACCCGCTCAGGCCCCTCGTCGTTCACAAAGTTCACGTAGGCGCCGTGGTCGCCGCGGCGCAAGGCGGTGGCGAGGTCACGGACCCAGGCCTCCTTCACGTCCCGGTCGGCCGACCCCACGTACATCGCCGCGACGTTGACCATCACGCGGCTCTGCCGGTGCGCGAACGCAGTCGCGTCGGGAGCCACCCGGGCCATGGCGCCGCCGAGGACGCGCAGCTGGGCGACCCGCATCGGCGAATCCGACCATCCCAGCCGCTCGACGATGAGCGCCGCCTCGTCCGGCCCGATCGGGTCGGTGAAGAGGGTCAGGCCCGCGAAGCCGGGCACCATCGACGGGTCGGCGGGCTCCTCGGCCGGCGGCGCGTCTTCGGGCGGGAAGAGCTCGGGGTAGGTCATCGGCCGCACGAGGTCGCCGAGCGGCTCAGCGACGGCGCGGAAGGGCGCCATGGCCGCCGCGCCCCTATCGGCTTCGCCGGCGAAGCACATCAGCGCGAAGATCACGAGCGAGCCGTGATGCTTCTCCGCGACGAAGGGCAGCGGCGGGCAGGGCATGACGTTGACGATCGCCGACAACTCCTCGGGTGCTGCCTCGGCAGCGGCCATGAAAGCGGCCACGGTCTCGGCCGTCGCGGGCTGGACGAGCATCCCGCCGGTGATCTGAGGAAGTTCGTGCAGCCGATACCTGAACCGGGTGGCGACGCCGAAGTTCCCGCCGCCGCCGCGCAGCGCCCAGAACAGGTCCGGGTGGCGCTCCGTGTCCGCGGTGATCAGCTCCCCATCGGCGGTGACGAGCTCCACGGCATCGAGGTTGTCGATCGTCAGCCCGAAGGTGCGAACGAGGTAGCCGACGCCACCGCCGAGCGTGATGCCGCCGATCCCGACCGTCCCGGTGTCGCCGAAGCCGATGACGAGCCCGTGCTTCGCCACCTCGGCGTTCACCTCGGCGGCGGTGAGTCCCGCATCGGCCCAGGCAGTCCGCGCATCGGGGTCGACGTCGATCCGCTTGAGGTCGCGCATGTCGATCACGATCCCGCCGTCGGTCGTCGAGTGGCCGGCCCCGGAGTGGCCGCCGCCACGGATGGCCAGCTCGGTCCCGGTCGCCCGCGCGAAGCCGATGACCGCGGCGATGTCGTCGGCGTTGGCCACGCGTGCCACCGCGGTGGGTCGCAGGTCACCGCCGGAAGTAACGGCTCGCAGCCGCTCGTAGTCGGGATCGGACGGGATGGCGAGGCGGCCGGCCAGTTGGCGTCGCAGCTCCTCCAGGCTGGCTGCGGCGGTCGACGAGGTCATGTGTGGTTCCTCCGGATCTGCTCGGATGGCATCGGTTCGGATGGCATCGGTTCGGATACTGGGCTGCCGGCGACACGGTACGTGGAGCCGGAGGGCCCGCGGAGGCTCATCACGCTCAGGCCCGACGGCGATCGCGAATCCCATTCCGACTCATGCGTTCCGCAAGAGTGCCGGTGAGGCCCGTGCCGCCGCGGCCACTGGCCGGCGGCTGGCACGCCGGACGCTATGCCTGCGAGGTGTGGCCGCCCGTCGGCCGAGCAAGCGAGTAGGCGGAGACTCTGAACGACATGACCTTTCGACGAGACGTCAACCTCGATCCGGGCCGCGTCCGCGACGTCCGGGGGCGCCGCGTCCGGGGCGGCGGAATCGCCCTCGGCGGCGGAATCGGCACGATCATCCTCATCGCCGCGGTGCTCCTCTTCGGCGGGAACCTCGGCGACCTCGCGGGGCTCGGTGGCGGAACCCTGGACGAGGGCCCGGTCGGCAGCCAGGCGATCAGCGAGTGCGAGACCGGCGAGGACGCGAACGAGCGCCAGGACTGCCGCATCGTGGGCGTGATCCAGAGCCTCGACGCCTACTGGGGTGAGGCGTTCGCCGACCAGGGCGGCTTCCAGGAGCCGGGGGTCACCGTCTTCAGTGAGGGGGTGAACACCGAGTGCGGCGCGGCCTCGAGCGCGGTCGGTCCGTTCTACTGCCCGCTCGACCAGGGGATCTACATCGACCTCGGCTTCTACGACGATCTCGAGAGCCGCTTCGGCGCCGAGGGCGGCCCGTTCGCCGAGATGTACGTCATGGCGCACGAGTACGGACACCACGTCCAGAACCTCCTCGGCCTGCTCGACGCGGGACGCGACGCCGGCGCCGAGGGCGGCGCGGTGCGCACCGAGCTCCAGGCCGACTGCTTCGCGGGAGTGTGGGCCGCGAACGCGGTCGAGACCGGCTTCCTCGAGCCGCTCACCCGCGAGCAGATCAACCAGGCGCTCGACGCGGCGGCCGTCATCGGCGACGACCGTATCCAGGAGCAGACCCAGGGACAGGTCAACCCCGAGACCTGGACGCACGGCTCGGCCGAGCAACGTCAGCAGTGGTTCACGACCGGCCTCGAGCAGGGCAACTCGAACGCGTGCGACACGTTCGACGCGGACATCTGAGCGCGGGCAGGACAATGGCGGCCAGGACCAATACGGTACTTGGCGATCCGGACCGAACGTGTGAGACTGTCGCCCCCGCAGGCGGGAGGTGAAGCGTGAGCACGAACGGGCACGGCAAGGGGCGCGATCCGGTCATGCCGCCGCGCTCGCCCGGCAGCTCGGCCTTCCCGCCGATCGGCGAGTACGGCTTCCTCTCCGACTGCGAGACGACGGCCCTCGTGGCGCCGAGCGGGAACGTCGAATGGCTCTGCCTGCCGCGGATCGACTCGCCGAGCGTCTTCGGCTCGATCCTGGACCGCGACGCGGGCGGCTTCCGGTTCGGGCCGGCGGACATCCTCGTCCCCGCCGCGCGGCGCTACCTGCCCGGCACGATGGTGCTCGAGACGAGCTGGGGATCGCCCACCGGCTGGATCATCGTGCGCGACGTCCTGCTCATCGGTCCGTGGCGCCACACCGAGGAACGCTCCCGCACCCACCGCCGGCCGCCCACCGACTACGACGCCAGCCACATCCTCCTGCGCATCGTGCGCTGCGTGAACGGGGAGATGCAGCTCAGCCTCGACTGCGAGCCGAGCTTCGACTACGGCCGGCTGCCAGGGACATGGAGCTTCACCGAGGACGGATACCGCCAGGCTGCCTGCCGCTCCCCGGAGAGCAAGGTCGAGCTCGTCCTGACGAGCGACCTGAACATCGGGTTCGAAGGTCCGCGCGCGATCGCCCGGACGCTCATCAAGGAGGGTGAGACCCGGTTCTGCGCGCTCGCCTGGAACGGAGCCGAGGCGCCGCGCACGACGGACGACGCGTATGAGCGCTGCGTGTGGACGGCGCATCACTGGCAGCACTGGCTCGCGCGCGGGACGTTTCCCGACCATCCGTGGCGCACGTACCTCGAGCGATCGGCCCTGACCCTCAAGGGGCTGACGTACGCCCCGTCCGGCGCGATCGTCGCGGCCGCGACGACCTCGCTGCCGGAGACGCCGGGCGGCGAGCGGAACTGGGACTACCGCTACAGCTGGATCCGAGACTCGACGTTCGCGCTCTGGGGCCTCTACACGCTCGGCTTCGAGTGGGAAGCTAATGACTACCTCGCCTTCATCGCCGACGCCGCCGAGCGCGACGAGAAGCTCCAGATCATGTACGGCATCGACGGCGAGCGGGCGCTGCCGGAGCAGATCCTCGACCACCTGTCCGGCTACGAGGGCGCTCGTCCCGTCCGGATCGGGAACGACGCGTACGGCCAACGGCAGCACGATGTGTGGGGCGCCGTCCTCGACTCGGTCTACCTCCACACGAAGTCACGCGACCACCTCGACGAGCGGATCTGGCCAATCCTCGTGCGCCAGGTCGAGGCGGCGCTCGAGCACTGGCGCGAGCCCGACCGCGGCATCTGGGAGGTGCGCGGCGAGCCGAAGCACTTCGTCAGCTCGAAGGTGATGTGCTGGGTGGCGGCCGACCGCGGCGCGAGGCTGGCGCGGCTTCGCGAGGATGAGGGCCGCGCCGCGCGCTGGCAGGAGGCGGCCGACGAGATGAAGGCCGACATCCTCGCGAAGGGCGCGCGCGACGGGGTGTTCCGCCAGCACTACGACACCGATGCGCTCGACGCATCGGTCCTGCTCATGCCGCTCGTGCGCTTCCTGCCTGCCGACGACGAGCGGATTCGGCGCACCGTGCTCGCCGTCGCCGACAACCTGACCGACGATGGGCTCGTCCTGCGCTATCGCACCGAGGAGACCGACGACGGGCTGTCGGGCGCCGAGGGCAGCTTCACGATCTGCTCGTTCTGGCTCGTCTCGGCGCTCGTCGAGATCGGCGAGGTCCAGCGTGGGCGGCGCCTGTGCGAGAAGCTCCTCTCCTACGCCAGCTCGCTCGGGCTGTACGGCGAGGAGCTCGACCCCGACACGGGGCGCCACCTCGGAAACTTTCCGCAGGCATTCACCCACCTCGCCCTGATCAACGCGGTCATGCACCTCATCCGCGCCGAGCGCGAGGCTCCCGGCACGCGCACCGCTCCCCTGTCACCGCGCACCACGGCCGGCAACGGGGCCGGCGACGCGGCCCGTGACGCGACCGAGCGAGTCGCCCGGCCCGCCCAGGCTGATCCGTCGTAGCCCACCGTCGCCGCGTGCCACGACCACGACCCTTCCGCTTCCTGGCCGACGCGCGCGGCATCACGACCATCGCGCAGCTGACCGAGACCGTGCGGCGCGCCGAGGCAACCGGCATCGACGTGCTCGTCATCCCTGACCACCTCGTCCCGCAGCTGGCTCCCGTGCCGGCGATGGCGGTCATCGCGGCCGTCTCGGATCGGTTGCGAATCAGCGCCTTCGTGCTCAACAACGACCTGCGCCACCCCGCCGTCCTGGCGCAGGAGCTTGCCAGCCTCGACGTCCTGAGCGAGGGCCGCCTGGAGGTCGCCATCGGTGCGGGCTGGAACCGCCCCGAATACGACGCGATCGGGCTCGCCTTCGATCCGACCCCGGTCCGCCAGGCACGCCTGGCCGAGGCCATCGCCGTCCTGAAGGGCTGCTTCGCCGACGGACCGTTCAGCTTCGCCGGCGAGCACTACACGATCACCGATCACGACGCGCATCCGAAGCCGGTGCAGCGGCCGCATCCCCCGTTCCTCATCGGTGGCGGCGGCCGACGGACGCTCACGCTCGCCGCCCGGGAGGCGAACATCGTCGGCCTCGCCCCGCGCATCCTGCCGAACGGCGCGCCGGACCCGGCCTCGATCACCTTCGAGGGCACGCGCGAGAAGTTCGGCTGGGTGCGCGAGGCGGCCGGCAGCCGCTTCGACGAGCTCGAGCTAAACGCCTATCCGTCGATGACCGGCATCAGCATCACCGACGCGCCACTGCGCGAGGCGCGGGAGGTCGCGGAGCGACTGACGCAGCGCAGCGGGGTGCCGATCGATGCCGAGGCGCTGCTCGACTCGCCGCACATCTTCGTGAACAGCGTCGACGGCTTCGTCGAGAAGTTCCGGCGCATGCGAGACGAGCTGGGCATCAGCTCGATCATGGTCGGCGAGGTCGGAGAGATGGAGGCCGTCGTCGCGCGCCTCGCCGGGTCGTAGCGCCAACGACGGCGAGGGTGCTCGGGCTCCACTAGAATCGGGCTCCCGCACCGGAGCCCCGACCCGCGTGACCCGCATCCTCGTCTACACAGGTAAGGGCGGCGTCGGCAAGACGAGCGTCGCCGCCGCCACGGCGGTCGCGTGCGCGGATCGCGGCTACCGGACGATCGTCATGTCGACCGACATCGCCCACAGCCTCGGCGACGCCTTCGACCGCAAGCTCGGCCCGACCCCGCTCGAGATCTCGCCGAACCTGTGGGCACAGGAGTCGGACGTCTTCTACAACGTCGCGCGCTACTGGGGCCGCATCCAGGCGTACGCCGCATCGGTCCTGCGCTGGCGTGGCCTGGACGAAGTCCTGGCAGAGGAGATGACGGTCCTGCCCGGCATGGACGAGGTCGGCAGCCTACTGTGGATCGCCGACCACCACGACTCCGGGCTCTACGACGTCGTCGTCGTCGACGCCGCGCCGACCGGTGAGACGCTCAGGCTCCTCTCGCTGCCGGAGGCGGCGAAGTGGTGGATGGAGAAGGTCGAGCCGATCGGCCGCCGGATCAGCAAGCTCACGGGCCCGCTCATCCAGCGCGTCGTCGGGATGCCGATGCCCGGCGACGACGTGTTCAACGCCGGCGAGGAGCTCTTCGCGCGCCTGGAGCACATGCACTCGCTCCTCATCGACCACTCGAAGACGTCGGTGCGGGTCGTCCTCACGCTGGAGCAGGTCGTCATCGCCGAGGCGCAGCGCTCGTTCACCTACTTCCACCTGTACGGCTACCCGACCGATCTCGTCGTCGCCAACCGCGTCCTGCCCGACGAGGTCGGCGAGTACTTCCGCGGCTGGTACGAGGCGCAGCAGCGCTACGGGCCCCTCGTCGAGAAGACATTCCACCCGATCCCGGTCACGAAGGCGCCATGGTTCGACCGCGAGATGATCGGTCTGGAGCTCCTGCGGGAGCTCGCCACGGCGCTGTACGACGGGGCCGATCCGACCCAGTTCTACTACCGCGGCCGCCCGTACGAGGTCGTCCGCGACAATGGCGGCTTCCTCCTGTCGGTCGACCTGCCGTTCACCGAGAAGGAGGAGATCAACCTGTCGCGCCACGCCGACGAGCTCGTCATCGACCTCGGCACGTGGCGTCGCACGCTCGTCCTGCCACGCATCCTCGTCGACGCCCCGACGGAGAGCGCGCGCTTCGAGGACGGTACCCTGAAGATCCGCTTTGGCACACCGGCACGCTGAAGGAGCACCCATGACCGATCAGCCGAACCAGACGATCGACCGAACCGCGCAGCTCGAGGCCCGCATCGCCGAGCTCGAAGCCCGGACCCCGCGCCCGACGATGGAGGAGGGACGATCGGGCATCGAGGTGGCCTTCTGGGCCGTCATGCACCGGGTCTTCCCGGACGAGGCGCGCAAGCACCTCAAGGTCTCCGGCCGCGAGCAGCTCCTCGCGGCCCGCGTCTACCTGGACAAGTGGATCGCGCGCCTCGACGAGCAGGAGGCAGAGGAAGCCGCGAAGCGCCCGCACGAGTCGATCCAGGTCGAATGAGGATTACCCGGTCGGCCGACGCGGCGCCGGAGCCGATGGATCCCGCCAACGTGAGCGGTCCGGCCCGGCGGCTCGACCTCGGAACGTACGACGCGCCTGACGGTAGCGTCCTGCTCGTCAGCTTTCCGGCCGGCGTGCGCTCGCACTGGCACCGGCATCCCGACGGCCAGTTCCTCTACATCACGGCTGGCCGGGGCCGGGTCGGCACCCGCGACGGCGAGGTGGCCGAGGTCACGATCGGCGACCTCGTCCACGCCCCGCCCGGCGAGGTGCACTGGCATGGAGCGGCCGAGGACGAGGCGGTGACCCACCTCGCCGTCAGCCTCGGAGCCACCGAGTGGTTCGACGAGGTCAGCTGATCGGTCAGGGCAGCGCGGCGGTGTTCGGCAGGAGCTGCGCCGGCCGACCGAGGCCGGGGAGAACGCCGGCCTGCTCGATGGCGTAGTAGGCGGCATCCATGTTGCGAGCCGTCTCGGTCGGAATCGCCTCGTCCGGCATCGCGAAGGCGTCGCCCATCTCGAAGGTGAACGTCATGATCCGGTAGGTCGCGTACAGCCAGTCCATCTGGTTGCCGGCGTTGAGGTCGAAGTTCGCCGTCTGCGCGACCGCATAGCCGCTGCGCCGCGCCATGTCGCTCGCCATGCGCACGAGGACGGCGTGGTCATCGGCCCGCATGTCCGGCGGAGTCGCCTCGCGCGTGTACCCGTACGGGTAGAGCACGATCCGCCCGTGCTGGTGAAACGTCACGTGCACCCGCACCTGCTGCTCGCCCTCGATGACGCGATCCTCGATGTAGCGCTTGAAGGCGGCGGCCTCCGGCGTCGACCAGGGGGTCGGGCCTCGATACGTCAGGCCCGCGGACGACTCGTTGGCCGAACTCGTCCCCCAGCGATAGACGAAGTTGCGATTGATATCGGTCCCGATCTCGTCGCTGCCCGGCGTCGGCTGGCGGTTCTTGCGCCACGAGAGGTACGTGCCCGAGGCATGGTCGTACTCCGAGCCGTCGGGGTTGAGGCTGAAGATGATCGTAATCTCGGTTCGATCGACGATGCGCGTGATGCGGGCATCCGACCCGTGCCCGTCGACGAGGTTGCGGAAGAGGGCGACGGCCATCTCGGTGCTCATGTGCTCGCGCCCGTGCATGCCGCCGTCGAACACGACCTCCGGCTCGTCCTCGTCCGTGCCGACGTTGTCGCTCACCTTGGCCGCCCAGAGCTCGCGGCCCTCGTAACTGCGCCCGATGCTGAAGATCCGGGCGATCCCGGGCTTCCGCGCCGCGATCGCGTCGATCGTCGCCACCATCTCGGCGTAGTCGAGATAGCCCGAGTCCTCCGCCGGATACGCCGATGCCGGAGCGGCCCCGGCGGCCAGCGCGAGGCACCCGGCCAGCAGGGCCGTGGCGACGCGACGAACGCCGGGTGCCAGGCTCACGATCTGCCTCTCAGCGCGTGCTCTACGGACACCGACGCGCGGAAGGTGTCCGCGTGACATCGTACGACCGCCCGGCGCGCGCATCGGCGCCTCGGTCAGCTCGCGAGCGTGCGCATCTCTGCATACAGGTCGGCCTTGCCCTCGAACCCGATGCCCGGCAGCTCCGGCAGAAGCACGTGGCCGACCTCGACCTCGACGCCGTCGGGAAAGCCGCCGTACGGCTGAAACAGGTCCGGGTACGACTCGTTGCCGCCGAGCCGCAGGCCGGCCGCGGTGATGCGCAATGAACGGGCCTCCGTCGGCGATCCCGATGTCGGGGTATGCTGATTCTGCGCGCTCCGTCGGGCGGGAGTAGCTCAGTTGGCAGAGCGGCAGCCTTCCAAGCTGCATGTCGCGGGTTCGATCCCCGTCTCCCGCTCCAGACTTCCTCCGCGCGGTCCTCAGGTGAGCTGAGCGAGCACCTCGTCGGTGTGCTCGCCGAGCAGCGGCGGCGCCCTCCGCGCCCGGGGCGGCTCGCCATCGACGCGGATCGGGCTCGGTGCCAGCTCGATGCCGTCGAGCGAGCGGGTCCAGCCGTCGCCCATGGCGGCGAGCGCGCGGCCGACGCTGTTGACCGGGCCGGCCGGCACGTCCGCCGCGACGAGGGCAGTCACGAGCTCGTCGAGCGAGCGTTCGGCGATCCGCTCTCCCAGCCAGGCGGCGAGCTCCGCGCGCGCCGCCACGCGCTGCGGATTCGTCGCATACCGGCCATCGGGGTCCTGCAACCCGACCACCTCGAGCAGGCGCCCGAACTGCGCGTCGTTCCCGACCGCCACGACGAGGTAGCCGTCACGCGCCTCGAACGACTCGTACGGCGCGATGTTCGGATGGGCGTTGCCGTGGCGCACGGCCTCGTCGCCGGTGACGAGGTGGTTGCCGAGGACGTTGATGAGCGACGTGACGCCGGCCTCGACGAGGTTGATGTGCACCCGCCCCGTCCGTCCCCGACCCACGAGTGCCGCGAGCGCGCCGACGGCACATTCGAGCCCGGCCAGCAGGTCGAGCAGCGCGACGCCGACCTTCATCGGCGGCCCGTCGGGCTCGCCGGTGATCGACATCAGGCCGCTGACGGCCTGCGCCAGCAGGTCGTAGGCGGGTCGGTCGGCATCGGTGCCGGGGAAGCCGCCGACGCTGGCGACGACGAGCTGCGGGTGCCGCGCGCCCAGCGCATCGGTCCCGAGGCCGAGGCGCGCCGCGGTCGCGGGGCGGTAGTTGTGGACGAGCAGGTCCGCGCCGGCGAGCAGCCGATCCAGGGACGCGCGATCGGCGTCGGCGCGCAGGTCGAGCACGACGCTTCGCTTGTTGCGGTTGACCGATGCGAAGTACGCGCTGCGCCGGTCGGCGGGATCGCCCCACCACGGCGGGCCCCAGGTGCGCGTCTCGTCGCCCTCCGGCGGCTCGATCTTGACGACGTCCGCCCCGAGGTCGGCGAGGAGCATCGTGGCGAACGGGCCGGCCAGGACGCGGCTGGCGTCGATCACCCGGACCCCGTCGAGCGGCAGCTGGTGTGTCACAGCCGTACGGTAGACCGATGGATGGCACGCGCGACGCTAGCATTGACCGCATGAAGATCGGATTGATGCTGCCCATCGCCGACGAGCCGGCCAGCGGCCGGCCACCGTCGTTCGACCACCTGCGCGAGATGACCCTTGCGGCCGAGGAGGGCGGGCTCGACTCGGTGTGGTGCCCCGATCATGTCCTCTTCCGCTCCGACGAGAGCGACGACACGCGCGGCATCCACGAAGCCTGGACGCTGCTCGCAGCGCTGGCCGCCGTCACCTCGCGGGTCGAGCTCGGCCCGCTCGTCCTGTGCGTGCCGTTCCGGAACCCGGCGATGATCGCGAAGATGGCCGCGACGCTCGAGGAAGTGAGCGGCGGGCGGCTCGTCCTCGGCCTGGGGTGCGGATGGCACGAGCCGGAGTTCGATGCCTTCGGCCTGCCCTTCGACCACCGCGTCGGCCGCTTCGAGGAGGCGCTCGAGATCATCCTGCCGATGCTGCGAACGGGCTCGGCCACCTTCGAGGGCCGATGGCACCGCGCCTCCCGGGCCGATCTCGTCCCGCGCGGGCCGCGCCCGAACGGCCCGCCGATCATGATCGCCGGCAAGCAGCCGCGCATGCTCGAGCTCGTCGTGAAGCACGCCGACCAGTGGAATGCGGCCTGGTACGGCCATCCCGACGACGCCGATGAGCTGCGCCAGCGGCTCACCCGCCTCCGCGCGGCCCTCGACGCCGCCGGCCGCGACCCGGCGACGCTCGAGCTGACGGCCGGCGTCTTCGTCAAGGTCGCCGACGACGACGACGCACCGGAGAACGCGATGCACGGCTCGACCGAGGAGATCGCCGACGCGCTCGCCGGCTACGCGGATCTGGGCATCAGCCACCTGATCGTGCACCTCTGGCCGCGCACGCCCGCGGCGGTGACGCAGCTTGCCCAGGCGGCCGCCCTCGCGAGGGAGCGCATTCCCGCGCCGGCCTGAGGTCGTGCCTCGGCGAGCGCGTCGTCCTCAGGAAGCGGCCGCGGTCATGAGCACGTGCCGGATCGGCCGGCGCGCGCGCCGCATGCGGGCGAGGTTGACGCCGACGACCCGCTGGCGGCAGGTGGCGCACACGGTCCATCGGCCATCTCGCTCCAGCCGGACGGCGTGCTCGGGCACGAGGACGCGCCAGGCACGGCGCGGCCGGGCGCGGAGGCCCTCCCGATGCGCCGCGAGAGCCCTCGACGCGCCCGGGACGCCGAGCGTGACGGCATGCCGCAGCGAGCTGCGGTAGCGGGCCGCCTCGAGGCGCAGGGCATCGGCATCGGCGAGGCCGTGGCGGCGGTAGAGCTCGAAGGCGATCCGGTAGAACGCGAGCCCGTGATGAACCGACCGCCCCCGTCGACGGCGGGCCGGGGACGACAGCCAGTGGGCCAGCTCGTGCAGCAGCGTGAGCCGGTGGTCGAGCGGATCCGATCCCGCGCGCACGGCGACGATCCCGTCGTCGCGGCGGGTCACCCCGGTCGAGTGTTCACCCCGCCGGCGGCGCCACAGGAGCCGCGGGGGCGCGACGCCCGCATCCGCGCAGACCGTCTCCAGGAGCGAGACCGCCCAGTCCGGCGCGCTCACGCGGACGCAACCGGGTCGGCCCGGCTCGGCTCGTGAGCCACGGACGGCCCCTCGTACAGGCCCGCGCGAGCGACGAGGCGCTGAACCCAGCGCGGGGCCCACCAGTTCACCGATCCCATGACCCGCATGAACGCTGGCACGAGGATGCCTCGAACGATCGTCGCGTCGATGAGCACCGCGAGCGCCATGCTGAAGCCGATCGCCTTGAGGAACACGATGCCCGACAGGCTGAAGGCGCCGAAGACCGCGACCATGATGAGCGCGGCACCGGTAATGATGCCGCCGGTGATCCCGATCCCCTCCGCCACGGCGCGCGTGTTGTCGCCGTGCGCCAGGTACCGCTCGCGGATGCGCGACAGGAGCAGCACCTCGTAGTCCATCGACAGGCCGAAGAGGATCGCGAACATGAGGATCGGCAGCCAGGCGGCGGTCGCACTGGTCGGCTCGAAGCCGAGCAGCCCGGAGAGGTTGCCCTGCTGGAAGATCCAGACGAGGGCGCCGAAGGACGCCGACACGCTGATCAGGCTCATCAGGACCGCCTTGACCGGCAGGAAGACCGATCCGAACGTCAGGAACAGGACACCGCCCGTGACGAGCACGACGATGAGGACCGCCCACGGCACCGATCGGTAGAAGCTGTCCATGAAGTCGCGGGACCGTGACGGCAGGCCGCCGGTGAGCGTCTCCGCGCCGTCGGGGGCGGGCACCGCGCGGACGCGATCCACGAGATCGCGACCCCCGTTCGAGTCCGGCAGGAGCGGGCTCGCGACCCGCAGCTTCGTCGTATCGCCCGCCAGCCAGTCCTCGAGATACGCGGCGAGGCCCTCGCGAGCCCCGGGCGGCCGTTCCTCCGGAGGCATGGCGAGCAGCGCGGAGTACTGCTCGGCGGCGAGGCCCGGTGGCGGGTCGAGGACGCTCTCGACCCGGGTCACGTCATCGAGCGCCTCCAGCTCGCCGACGTAGTGGGCCAGCTCCGCCTGCCACTCGCTCGGAAAGCCATCCGTCGCGAACGAGGCGTCGTCGTACGTGACGGCGACGACGATCGGGTCCGACTCGCCGCCGGGAAACTCGTCGGAGAGGAGCTCGAATGCCTCCCTGGCCGGCGTGTCCGGCAGGTCCTCGAGGTTCTGCCCGGTCGAGAGCTGGATGGACAGGAACGGCGAGCCGGCGAGCAGGAGGAGCAGCAGGACCGGCAGGGCGATGAGGATCGGTCGCCGCATGACCCGCGCCGCGATCCACGCCCACACTCCGTGGCCGGACCGGGCGTCGGCGCGGGCGGTGTCGTCCTCGACGAGGCGCAGCGGTCCGGGCAGCGGGACGCGCAGGCGGTTCACGCGCGGGCCGAGCATGGCGAGCGTGGCCGGCAGGACCGTGAGCGCGAACAGGAGCGTCGACGCCACGGTGATGACGCCGCCGATGCCCATGCTGCGCAGCGCGGCCGCCTCGAAGACGATGAGGGACGACAGTCCGATCGCGACCGCCGCCCCCGAGATGGCGACGGCCTTCCCGACACTGCCCATCATCCTCTCGAGCGCGATCTCGACGCTGTGGTGGCGGAGCTCCTCCCGGAAGCGGCTGACCATGAAGAGGGCGTAGTCGATCGCCAGCGCCAGGCCGATCATCGTCCCGAGGTTCGTGACGAAGATGCTCACGTCCATCACCCCCGCGAGCAGGCTTATGAGCGCGAAGCTGGAGAGGAGCGCGAGCCCCGCGACGAGCAGGGGCAGGACCGCGCCGACGAGCGTGCCGAACACGGCGAGCAGGATGGCGAGGGCGATCGGCAGGCTGATGATCTCGGCCTGGACGAGGTCCGCCTCGATCTCGGCGTTGAACTCGTGGTAGAGCTGCGGGATGCCGGTGACCCAGGTCCTCACGCCGGCGGGCGACTCAACCTGCTCGGCGAGCTCCGCGGCGCCCTCGACCGCCTCCTCGTACTCGCGGGTCAGCGTCACGACGGCGAGCGTCTTCGTGCCGTCCTCGCTCAGGAGCATCTCGGCCTGCGTGTCGGCGTACGTCGTGATCTCATCGACAAGCGGATCGTCCGCGATCGGCTCGAGGCTCTCGGCCACGACCGCCTGGAACTCGGGCGAGGCGGCATTCCCGTCGGGATCCTCGTAGATGACGAGCATCGTGCTCGCCTGCTCGCCGAACCGATCCGCCAGGAGGGCGGCGGCGCGCTGCTCCTCCGATCCATCGATCACCCAACCGCCCTGGACGAGCCGGCCGCCCGCCTGGCCCGCCCAGACGTTGACGCCGATCATGAGCGCCAGGCCGATGGCCGGCAGCACGCGCCGGTATCGATAGTCGAAGCGTCCGAGTGCCGCGAACATGCCGGTCGGGTGCGGCTCGAGATCCGGTGGCGGCTTCGGCGGACCGGCAGCGGTGACGACGACGGGTGGGGCGAGCGGCGCGCTCGACACGACCGCCGCCTCCCGGCCCATGCGCCGCCAGACGGCGAGGGCGGCGAGCGCCGCGGAGAGGAGGCCGGTGATCGCCAGCCCGACGGCCGGCAGCCTGCTGCGCATGGGGTTCTTCTCGGTCACGTGCTCGGGTCCGTTCGGGGCGGGCGACGCGCAGCGTACCCCACCGCCATCGCGCGTGCGATCGGCGGCTATCATCCGCGCGTGAACGGGCCTCGGGCGACCCACGCATGACCGTCCTCGCTCCCGCCGCATGGTGGCGCGGTCTCGGCGGCCTGACCCGCAGCGGCAGCTCGCTGCAGGCGCTGGCGTGGGCGCTCTACGACTTCGCGAACACGATCTTCAGCTTCGCGATCGTCAGCTTCGCGATGAGCCTGTGGTCGATCCGCTTCCTCGGCGAGGCGAGCGGCACGTTCTGGTTCACCGCTGCGGTCAGCATCTCCGTCCTGCTCAACGCGACCGTGTCGCCCGTGCTCGGCGCGATGAGCGACCGGGTCGGGCGCCGCAAGCCGTTCCTCGCCTTCTTCACCGCGCTCTGCATCGTCGGCACGATCGTCATCGGCCTCGTCGACATCCGGCTCGGGCTCATCGCGTTCGGCATCGCGAACTTCGCGTACCAGGCCGCGCTCATCTACTACGACTCCCTACTGCCAGACGTCGCCCGTCCGATCGCGCGTGGGCGGCTGTCGGGCATCGGCGTGGCGCTCGGCTACTGCGGCACGCTGCTCGTCGGCGTGCTCCTCCTCCTGGGCCTCAGCACCGATGCCGACGGGCGTTCGACGCCGTCCACCTTCGCCCTCGTGGCCGGTCTCTTCCTCGTCTTCGCCGGTCCGCTCTTCCTCCTCGTCCGAGAGCAGGAGCGTCCCGGGCAGCGATTCAACGCGGTCGACGCCGCGCGCTCGTGGGGCCAGCTGGCCACGACGTTACGACACGCTCGCGAGGCTCCGGGCCTGCTGCGCTTCATCGTCGCGCGCTTCTTCTACTCCGATCCGGTGAACACGGCGATCGCCGTCATGAGCGCCTTCGCGGTCCACGCGGTGGGCTTCACGGAGAGCCAGGCGCTCCAGGTGCTGCTCATCCTGACGGTCGTCGCCGTCGTCGCCAGCTTCGGCTGGGGCTTCCTGGCCGACCGATGGGGCCCTCGCCGCACGCTGTTCGCCGTTCTCGGCACGTGGGCCGTCGGGCTGCTCATCCTGACCTTCTTCCTCTCGGCCATCCCGTTCCTCTTCGCCGGGGCGCTCCTCGGGGCCGGCCTCGGCGGCGTTGGCGTCGTCGACCGGCTCATGCTCCTGCGCCTCACGCCGCCCGATCGCGTGGGCGAGATGTTCGGCCTCTACGGCCTCGTCGGAAAGTTCAGCGCCGTCGTCGGCCCGATCGTCTACGGCATCATCGTCGCCACGCTCCTTGCGGGGCTCGGCCGCGGCGCGTACCAGATGGCGATCGCCTCGCTCTTCGTCCTGCTGCTCGTCGGCATGTGGATCCTGCGCGGCGTTCCGGAGGGCCAGGCCGAGAACGAAGAGGCGGCAGTGGAGGCCCTGTACGGATGACGATCGTCGTTGCGCACCGCGGAGCATCGTCCGAGGCGCCCGAGAACACGATGGAGGCGTTCCGCCTCGGGGTCGAGGCCGGGGCCGACGCCGTCGAGCTCGACGTCCACCTCACCGCCGACGGGCAGCTCGCCGTCATCCACGACGAGACGCTCGCGCGGACGACCGACCGGACCGGGGTCGTGGCGGAGCTGACGATGGACGAGATCCGCGAGGCCGATGCGGGCGCGACGTTCGCGCGCGCGGGCGACTCCGGCCATCCGTTTGCGGGCCGCAGGCTGCGCGTCCCGACCCTGCCCGAGGTGCTCGACTGGCTGCCGGACGACATCGGCCTCGTCGTCGAGATCAAGGCCCGGACGGCGGCCGACGCGGTCGTGGACGCGCTCCGCGGGCACCCGCTCCGCGAGTCCGATCGCCTGTCGGTCATCAGCTTCGATGAAGGGGCCATCGAGCAGGTTCACGCGCTCGACCGGCAGATCAGGACCGGCTACCTGCTCGTGCCGAGCCAGCCGGTCGAGCCGGCACTCGAATGGGCGACCGAGCATGGCCACGCGGGGGTCCACCCGTGGGAGGGCGACCTGGG
>CAZKFP010000183.1:0-4024 GCA_964552085.1 uncultured Steroidobacteraceae bacterium | reverse complement strand
CGACCTCCGATGGAAGTGGAGGTCGCGGTCCGACGAGGCTCATCGTGCCGATCAGGACGTTCCACAGCTGCGGGAGCTCGTCGATCGAGGTCTTCCGGAGCCACCGACCGATGCCGGTCATCCGCGGGTCGTTCGTCGCCTTGAAGGTGACGCCCACGCGCTCGTTGAGGTGACGAACGGCATCGAGCTGCTCCTCGGCGTCGGGAATCATCGTGCGGAACTTGTACATCGTGAACGGGCGGCCGTGATAGCCGACCCGTGTCTGGCGGAAGAGGATCGGGGACCCCTCCGTCACGCGGATGATGATGGCGGTCGCGAGGAGCAGCGGGCTCAGGACGAGCAGGCCGACGGCCGCGCCGACGATGTCGAGCAGCCGCTTGATCACGAGGCCGACCTCGCGTTGCCCGTCGTGGATGAGTGACCGGACGAGGAACCCGTCGAACTCCTCCTGGTGCGCCGTCGGCAGCACCTCTTCGACCGGGTCGACCGGGATGCGGACCGTCTTGCCCTCACCGGCCGCGACGCCGGTGATCGGCTCGATGAACCGCGCGGCCGTCGGGGGAAGGCACACGGCGACCTCGTCCACGACGCGCGAATGGAGGATCTCCTCGATCCCCTCGACCGAGCCGAGGATCGGCCGCGTGACGATGTGCTCTTCCTCGCCGGGGGCCGAGAGATGGCCGATGATGTGGATCCCGAGGCCGGCGTGGCCCTCGACCCGATCGGCGAAGTCCTGCGCCAGCCGCCCGGTGCCGGCCACGAGCATGTACCGCGAGTCATGACCGCGGCGACGGATCGACTCGAACGCCGCGCGCAGTGCCGCGCGCCCGGCCAGCGTGACGGCCGGCTGGGCGATGAACAGGAACGCGAGGAAGAGCCGGCTGACGTTCTCCTGCTTGAGCAGGAAGAGGGTGGACAGCGTCAGCGCCACGACGATGAGCGTTGCACGCGCGATGTCGCGCGCCTCGCTCCATAGCCGCCACCGCACGCTGAGGCGGTACAGGCCCATCGACCACAGGACGACGACCCAGGTGAGGGCGAAGAGCAGGGCGGCGAGGCGAATGTCGATGCCGAGGCTCTGCCACAGCTCGGACGAGTTGCCGTCCCGGAAGCGCAGGAACGACGCGCCGAGGAACACGAAGATGGCCGTGGCGGCGTCGCCCGCCATGAGCGCCACCCGGAGAACCATGAGGTGCCGTCGAATCATCTGTGTTGCTGCGCTCCCCGCCAAAAAGATGCCCACGTGTGCCCCGTCGGCTGACGCAACTGTACGGCACGGCGACCCCACCCGACAATCAAACGCTCGCGGCCATCTCGTTCGATGCCATTCGGTAGACTCCACGGCCTGTGAAGATTCGATCCGGCCTGAAGCTTCGGACGCGGCTCGCGCGCGCCCGGCGCGCGTTCGCGCAGCTCGACCGGCTCGACGAGCTCGACCACCTGCGACTGGCCCTCGGGCGGATCGAGGCGCGGCAGCTGAACCCGCCGGGCGCGGATCTGGCGAGCCAGGAGTTCAAGGTCTTCTCGCAGAGCGGCGAGGACGGGATCATCCAGCACCTCATCCGCCGCGTCGCCATTCCGCGCAGGATCTTCGTTGAATTCGGTGTCGAGGACTATCGTGAGGCAAACACGCGGTTCCTGGCCGTCAATGACGGCTGGTCGGGGCTCGTCCTCGACTCGGACCCCGAGAACGTTCGCGCCATCCGCGACCATCCCGATCATTGGCGCCTGAACGTGGAGGCCGCGCAGGCGCTCGTGACGCGGGAGAACATCAACGAGCTCCTGCTCGAGCACGGCATGAGCGGCGAGATCGGCCTCCTTTCGATCGACATCGACGGTAACGACTACTGGGTGCTCGAGGCGATCGACGCCATCAGCCCGGCGATCATCGTCGTCGAGTACAACTCTCGGTTCGGAGCCGATCGGGCCGTCGTCGTGCCCTACGACCCGCACTTCGACCGGGCCGCGGCGCATCCCTCTCGCATCTATTTCGGGGCGTCGCTCCTGGCGCTCTGCCTGTTGGCACGAAGGAAGGGGTACGAGTTCGTCGGCTGCAACTCGTTCGGCGTCAACGCCTTCTTCGTCCGCTCCGACCTCATGACCGATGAGCTCGCGCAGCTGTCGGCCGATGCGGGCTTCGTCGCGGGATCGTTCAGGGAGGCGCTGGGGGCCGACGGGAAGCCCGGCTCGATGGACCACGAGCAGGAGCTGCGCATCCTCGAGGGCCTTGCCGTCGTCGAGGTCGGATAGGCCGAGCGATGGCACGCATCCTCATCGTCGAGCCGGTCGCGCAGGCCGGCCTCGACATCCTCGCCGCCGGCCACACGACGGACGTGCGCCTCGATCTGCAGCGCGACGAGGTCCTGCGCGCCCTGGCCGAGGATGGGGGCTGGGACGCGCTCGTCGTCCGCTCACAGACGCGGGTCGACGGCGAGCTGCTGTCGGCCGGGGCACCCCGCCTCAGCGTCGTGGGCGTCGCGAGCGTCGGCACGGACCGGATCGACCTGGACGCGGCCACCCGGGCGGGCGTCATGGTCGTCAACGCCCCGACCGGCAACACGATCGCGGCCGCCGAGCACACGATGGCCCTCATGCTCGCCATGCTGCGACGGCTTGCCGCCGCGGACGCATCGGTCACCGCCGGCGAGTGGGCGCGCAGCCGATACATCGGCGTGGAGCTGCGCGGGAAGACGCTGGGCATCATCGGCCTGGGGAAGATCGGCAAGGCGATCGCCCGCCGTGCCGCCGCCTTCGAGGCGCGTGTCATGGCCGCCGATCCGTACCTGACCGCCGACCAGGCGACCGAGGCATCGGCCAGGCTCGTCGCGCTCCCGGAGCTCCTCCACCGGTCCGACATCGTGACCGTCCACACGCCGCTCACGCCCCAGACGCGACGGATGATCGGAGCGGCGCAGCTGGAGGCGATGAAGCCGGGGGCGTATCTCCTGAACGTGGCGCGCGGCGGCATCGTGGACGAGGAGGCGCTCGCGTCGGCACTCCGCTCCGGGCACCTTGCCGGGGCCGCGGTCGACGTCTTCTCGACGGAGCCGATGGCGCCGGACAACCCGCTCCGCGGCGCTCCGAACCTCCTGCTCACGCCGCACCTCGGCGCCTCGACGACCGAGGCCCAGGAGCGGGTGGGCACCGAGATGGCCGAGCAGCTCGTCGCCGCGCTCGACGGCATCACGCCACCGTACGCGGTGAATGCCCCGTCCGTGGCCGCCGACGTCGTGCCCAGGATGCGGCCGTACGTGGAGCTCGGCCGGCGCCTCGCGATCCTGGCGCGCCAGCTTGCGACGGGATTCGACACCGTCGACCTGACGTACGCCGGCGAGATCTCGGCCCACGAGTGCGCGCCGATTCGCACGGCCGCCCTCTCCGGCCTGCTCGAGGCCGTGACCGACCAGAGGGTGAATGCCGTCAACGCGGACCTCGTCGCCCGCGAGCGCGGGCTGACGGTGCGTGAGACACGGACCGCGTCGTCGGAGCCGTGGGCATCGGTCGTTGGGCTGAGCGTCGGCCCGGCCGACGGCCCGGCAGCCGTGACGCTTTCCGGCTCGACGGCGCACGGCCGGCCGCACCTGGCCGCGCTGAACGGTTTCGCCATCGATGCCGAGCTCGAGGGGCACATGCTCGTTACCCGCCATCACGACCAGCCCGGGATCGTCGGCGCCGTCGGGACGATCCTCTCCGACGCCGGCATCAACATTTCGTCGCTCGAGCTGTCGCGCATGTCGGCCGGCGGCGAGGCCGTGATGTTCGTCTCGGTCGACGACCCGCTCCCCGCGGATGTCCTCGCGCGCCTGCAGTCGCTCGACGGCGTCGCCGAGGTCAGGCTGGTCGAGCTGCCGAGCGGATCGAGGAGCGCACGGCGAGATGATGGGCAGCCCTCGATCGGCTGAGGCGCTGCACGGCGCCTAGCTCCCCGCCGGCCGGTCGCGACGCCGGGCCGCCGAGCGCAGCCACTCGATCGTCTCGCGCTCGAAGGCGAGGGCGAGCGCTCCGAGGACCGTGACGTACACCG
>CAZKFP010000182.1:0-4361 GCA_964552085.1 uncultured Steroidobacteraceae bacterium | reverse complement strand
ACCAGGGACCGACGCTGAGCTTCCGCGGCATCGACAACGCGGCCTATTACCGGCTCAGCCCCGAGGACCCCCGCTTCTACGTCGACTACACCGGGACCGGCAACACCCTGAACGCCACGAACCCGCGGGCGCTGCAGCTGATCATGGACAGCCTGCGCTACTGGATCACCGAGCTGCATGTCGACGGCTTCCGCTTCGACCTGGCCTCGGCGCTCGCTCGCGAGATGTACGACGTCGACAAGCTGGGCAGCTTCTTCGACATCATCCACCAGGACCCGGTCATCAGCCAGGCCAAGCTGATCGCCGAGCCCTGGGACGTCGGCCCCGGCGGCTACCAGGTCGGCAACTTCCCGGTGGGATGGGCCGAGTGGAACGGCAAGTACCGCGACACGGTCCGTCGCTTCTGGAAGGGCATCGGCGGCCAGGCCGGCGAGCTGGCCTACCGGTTGACGGGCTCATCGGACCTGTACGCCATGAGCGGGCGCCAGCCGCACGCCAGCATCAACTTCGTCACCGCCCACGACGGCTTCACCCTCAACGATCTGGTCAGCTACGAGCACAAGCACAACGAGGCGAACGGGGAGGACAACCGCGACGGCGACGACAACAACGAGAGCATGAACTTCGGCGTCGAGGGCGAGACCGATGAGGAGTCGGTCATCGAGATCCGGGAGCGCCAGAAGCGCAACTTCCTCGCCACGCTGCTGCTCAGCCAGGGCGTGCCGATGCTGCTCGGCGGCGACGAGATCGGCCGCACCCAGGGAGGCAACAACAACGGTTACGCGCAGGACAACGAGATCAGCTGGTTCAGCTGGGACCTCGCCAGGCGCGACCGGCAGCTCCTCGGCTTCACGCGGTCGCTCATCCGCCTCTTCCACAGCCACCCGGTCCTGCGCCGGCGCCGCTTCTTCCAGGGCCGCCAGATCCGCGGGTCGCGGGTGAAGGACCTCACCTGGTTCGGGCCCGATGGGTCCGAGATGACCGACGAGCAGTGGCAGGCCCCCGGCGTGCGGACACTCGGCGTGCAGTACGCCGGCGACGCGATCGAGGAGCGCGGTCCGCGTGGCGAGCGGATCGTCGACGACACGCTCCTGGTGATCCTCAACGCCGACGACAAGCCGGTCGCCTTCACGCTGCCGAACCACGACGTGGCGAAGCGGTGGGAGGTGATCTTCGACACGATCCACCAGACGTTCACCGCGGCGCACGGCGAGTTCGATGGCGGCTCGGTCTACCGCGTCGCGGAGCGGTCGGTCGTCTGCCTCCGCCGCCTGCCGCGGGTCCGCCGGACGTTACCCGGCTGAGATCCCCGGCACGGGACCTGCGACGGGCGATGGCGTGACGACTCCCCGGGCCACCTACCGCGTGCAGCTGCACGCCGGCTTCACCTTCGACGACGTCACCGCCGTCGTCCCGTACCTGGCGCGCCTCGGCATGAGCCACCTCTACACCTCGCCGATCCTGCAGGCGACGCCGGGGTCGACGCACGGCTACGACGTCATCGACCACTCGCGCGTGAACGTGGAGCTCGGTGGCGAGGGGGGCTTCCGCCGTCTGACCGATGCCCTGCGGGCGTACGAGATGGGCCTCATCGTCGACATCGTGCCCAACCACATGGCCATCGCGGAGGGGAACCGGTGGTGGTGGGACGTCCTCGAGCACGGGCCCGCCAGCCGCTACGCCGGTCACTTCGACGTCGACTGGGACCCGCCCGAGTCGCGGCTGCGGAACGTCATCCTGCTCCCGATCCTGGGCGACCATTACGGGCGCATCCTCGAGGCCGGGGAGATCCGCCTCGCCCGCCGCGGCGGGCGCCCGGTGGTCGAGGTGGCCGACCGCGCGCTGCCGGTCGACCCACGCACCGCGGGCGGGCTGGTCGCCGATGCCGCGGTGCGCGCCCGGTCCGACGAGCTGGCCTTCATCGGGACCGCGCTCGGCGAGCTGCCCCCGTCGACGAGCTCCGACGCGGTCGACCTGGCTCGACGCCAGCGCGACGCCGAAGTGCTCGGCGCCCGCCTGGACGAGCTGGCAGGCGACGCGACCCTCGCCGGCGCCGTGGACGCGGCCATCGCGGCGGTGAACGCCGATCCCGACCGTCTCGATGCGCTGCTCGAGGATCAGAACTACCGCCTGGCCCTGTGGCGGAGCGCCTCGCGCGACCTGGGCTACCGGCGCTTCTTCGACCTCGACGAGCTCATCGGCCTGCGCATGGAGGACGAGCGGGTGTTCGCCGATACGCACGAGCTCGTGCTCGCGTGGCTGGCGGACGGCCGAGTGGACGGCGTGCGGATCGACCACCCCGACGGCCTGCGCGACCCCGCCGGGTACTTCGCCCAGCTGCGCGGGGCGGCACCCGAGGCCTGGATCGTGGCGGAGAAGATCCTGGAGCGTGACGAGGCGCTCCCGACGGACTGGCCGATCGACGGCACGACGGGCTACCGGTTCGCGAACCTGGCCACCGGGATGCTGGTCGATCCCCGGGCGGAGACCGTCCTGGACGGACTCTGGGCGGCCCGCGCCGATGCCGGGCCGGACTGGGATGAGATCGTCGTTGCGGCGCGCGCCGAGGTCCTGTCGGCCGTGCTCGGGTCGGACGTGAACCGCCTGACCGAGCTGTTCCTGGCGGTCTGCGAGGCGAACCGGCGCTACCGAGACTTCACCCGCCACGAGCTCCACCATGCGCTGCGGGAGGTCGCCGCCGCCCTGCCGGTCTACCGCACCTACCTGCGGGTTCGGGACCGGCACCGTCCCGAACGCGACCTGGCGCTCATCGACGGTGCGGTGGCGACCGCGACGGATCGGCGGCCCGACCTCGATCCCGAGCTGTTCGCGTTCCTGGGCCGCGTCCTCCGTCTGGAGGTGCCGGGAGGCCTCGCCGATGAGCTCGCCATGCGCTTCCAGCAGCTGACCCCGGCCGCCATGGCCAAGGGGGTGGAGGACACCGCCTTCTACCGCCATCACCGGCTCGTGGCGCTGAACGAGGTTGGCGGCGACCCGGGTCACGTGGGCACGGCATCGGATGCCCTCCAGGCCGCCATGGTCGACGCCCACGCGCGCTGGCCGGCGGCCATGCTGGCGCTCTCCACCCACGACACGAAGCGCAGCGCCGACCTGCGCGCCCGACTGGCGCTCCTCGCCCAGGATCCGGATGCGTGGGGCACAGCCGTGGGGCGCCTGGAGACCGCCATCGCCGCGCATCGGTCCGGGCCGGACTGCCCGACCGACGCCGACACCTACCTGTTCCTCCAGACCGTGGTCGGCGCCTGGCCGATCGACGCCGAGCGCGCCGCCCGCTACCTCGAGAAGGCGAGCCGCGAGGCGAAGCTCCGGACCTCGTGGACCGACCCCGACCCGGACTACGACGCGGCCCTCGATCGTTTCGTCCGCGGTGCCCTCGGCGACTCCGGCTTCGTGGCAGTCGTCCGCGACGTCGTCGACGGCCTGGTGCCGGCCGGCCGGCGCGCCGCCCTCGCGCAGCTCGCCCTCCAGCTCACCGCGCCGGGTGTGCCGGACACGTACCAGGGTTCGGAGCTGTGGGAGCTCACGCTGGTCGATCCCGACAACCGCCGCCCGGTCGACTACGACCTCCGCGGTGGACTCCTGGACGAGGTGGCGGCGGCCTCGGCCGTCGACGCGTGGGATCGAGCGGATGAGGGCCTGCCGAAGCTGTGGCTCCTGCACCGCACGCTCGACCTGCGCCGCCGCCGCCCCGAGGCCTTCGCCGGCGACCACCGCCCGCTGCCGGCCGACGAGCGGGTGGTCGCGTTCGGCCGTGGCGCGGAGCTCGTCGTCGTGATCGGGGTCCGCCCCCGTCGCGTCGAGGTCGAGGGGTGGGGCGGCGCCACGCTCGATCTGCCGGACGGCCGATGGCGCGACCTCGACAACGTCGAGTGGACGGACCGGGTGTCCCTGGCGGAGCTGCTCGATCCGCTCGGCGCGACCGTCCTGGAGCGCGTCGGGTGAGCGGCACGCGACCGTCCGTCTGGGCCCCGCGGCCGGACCGGGTCGAGCTCGTCACCGGCGAGCGCCTCCATCCGATGGCGGTCGGCGACGACGGCTGGTGGACCGCATCGATCGAGCTGCCTCCCAACACCGATTACGCCTTCAGCCTGGATGGCCGGGATCCGCGCCCGGATCCACGCTCGCCCTGGCAGCCGCACGGCATCCACGGCCCCTCGCGCACCGTCTACCACGACGCCTTTGCCTGGACCGATGCGGGCTGGCGGGCGCCGGCCCTGGCCGATGCGGTCATCTACGAGCTCCACATCGGGACCTTCACGCCGGAGGGCACGTTCGACGCCGCGGTCGGGCGGCTCGATGCGCTCGTCGAGCTGGGCGTCACCCACCTGGAGCTCATGCCC
>CAZKFP010000181.1:0-6419 GCA_964552085.1 uncultured Steroidobacteraceae bacterium | reverse complement strand
GCCGCCCTCGACGAGTAACTCGTGCAGGGAGAGCCCCGGACCGGGCGGCGGCTCGACGAGACGGGTGACGACGAGGCCGCGGGCGTGGACGCGGGACGACTCGAGCTCGCTGCGCACGAGCCGGTAGCTGCCCGCCATCGGATGGGTCAGGACGACGATCTGCCCGGCGTACGACGGGTCGGTCAGGATCTCGCCCCAGCCGGTCGCGGCGGTCGTGAAGACGAGCTCGCCCTCGGCCATCCCGCCGGAGCCGTCGAGCCGGCCCTCGAGGATCATGCCACCCTCGAGCGCGAGCAGGCCGGGAGACGAAAACGACGCCGGCCGCTCCGGTGCGGCTGGCGTCGTGACGGAATCGAGTTCGTGCGCGGCGACCTGCATCGATCTCCTTCCCGGCATCACCGTGCCGGTCTTAAAGGACTCGCCGCGCAGTCTAGCTCATCGGTCCGGCCTCGCGGTGTTCGTTCCGGACCGGCCAGCGCCGCCGAAGCTCCAGGATGGCTCGCAGCAGGACCAGGCCGATGAGACCGAGCAGGAGAAGGACCGGAACCCACACGACGACGAGCCAGATCAGCGCGTCACCGATGCCCTGGGCGAGCCCGACGAGAGCGGCGAACGCGCTCTCGAGCTGGCCACCCGGATCCCACGCCGCATTCGCCGCGGCGATGGGCTGGCCGTGCGGGATGAGGATCACCGACAGCGTCGACAGGTCCGCCTGGCCCTCGATCGTCTGGAGCTGACCCTCGAGCTGCTCGATCTCGCCACGGACCTGGTCGAGGCGAGCCTGGACGGCCAGGACGTCGTCGATCCGCTCCGCGCGGTCGAGCAGGACGCGGTACGTCGCCTCGGAGGCCTCGAGGTTGCTGATCCGTGCCGCCAGGTCGACGACCTCGCGCGTCACGTCCTGCTCGCTCGTCCACTCCGAGAGGACATCGACGCCGTCGAGCTCGTGGAGGCGCGCGAGCAGCTCGTCGAAGCGGTCGGCCGGGACGCGCAGGGTGAGCGACGCGCTCTCGTCGAGTGAGCCGGCCTGCGAGCTTCCGACATGACCCCCCAGACCGACAGCCAGGGCGCGGACGCGGCCGAGGCTCTCGGCGACGTTGCCGACCTCGAGCATGACCTCGCCGGTCTTGATGATCCGCTGCTCGATCGGGGCGGCGTAGCCGGCGGGGCTGTCCGGGCCGCCACCGGCCGTGGACTGCTCGCCCGGCGGCTCGCCCGCCTGCCCGTCGCGCGGCTGACCCCCGACCCCCGCTGCCTCATCTCCCCCGCTGTCGCCGATGCCTGCCTGGCTGCCGCACGCGGCCAGGACGAGGATGATGGTGACGAGCAGCGCCGCGATTGAAGCCGCGCCTGCCCGTGTGGAGCGTCGTGAGCGCATGCGTCGTTCCCTCCCAGGACGTGTGGCAACCCGGACGCCGCAGGACTGTGGATCGTTCCCGCACGGCGGCATCCGGCCTGGGCTAGGATCGACCCGATGGACGAACGGACCACCCGCCTCATGGCCGACGAGGACGCCCGGGCCGGGATGGCGGTGCACGAGTTCGACCACGACTTCCTCCGGACGCACCTCAGAGACGAGCGCCGCAAGGCCGGCCTGCTCGGCGAGATCCGTGAGGCGGTGTTTGGCGCCCAGGACGGCCTCGTGAGCACGCTCGCCGTCGTCAGCACGGTTGCCGGAGCGACGGGCGGGGACCGGTACGCAGTGCTCATCGCCGGCATCGCCTCCGCGTTGGCCGGTATCTTCAGCATGGCCGCCGGCGAGTACATCGGCAGCAAGAGCCAGCGCGAGATCTTCGACGCTCAGATCGTGGAGGAGCGCGAGGAGGTCCACGAGCGGCCCGGCGAGGCGGAGGCCGAGGTCGCCTTCATGTTCGAGGAGGATGGCCTGCCGCACGACAAGGCGCTCGCGGTGGCCCGCATCATGGCCGAGCACCCCGACACGCTGCTCAAGACGATGGTCGAGAAGGAGCTCGGTCTCACCGTCGAGGAGGGCGGCGGATCGCCGCTCCAGGGCGCGCTCGTCATGGGCGCCGCATTCGGCCTCGGGGCGATCCCGCCCGTCCTGCCGCACCTCGTGGCCACGGGCAGCGTGGCCGTCCTCGGGTCGGTCCTCTCGACCCTCGCCGTCCTGTTCAGCATCGGCGTCGTCAAGAGCCGGTGGACGCATCGGTCCTGGTGGGCGTCGGGGACCGAGATCCTCCTCGTCGGCGCGATTGCCGGGATCGCGGGCTACTTCTTCGGCAACGTCCTGCCGATCCTGCTCGGAGCGCCACAGGCCGCGATCTGACCCGGGCGGCCGGCGCCAGATCCCTTGAAGACGATCCCCGCGATCAGGACGACGAAGCCGGTGAGGAGGGCCCCAGACCCCGAGCGTCGCAGTCAACCCTCGACCGACAGAACGCCGACCATGCCGTACGCCTCGTGCCCGGGCAGATGGCAGATGTAGGCGAGCGTCCCGGGCCGCTCGAACGTGATCGTCGTGCTGACCGTCTCGAGCGCCGGGACCGTGACCTCGGTGAGCGAGGCGCCGTGGGTCCCGTGGGTCCCGGTTCGATGGAGCTCGTGGAACGCGTCGTCGCCGATGAGCCACTCGTGGTCGATCGGGTCCTCGTTCACGAGCACGAATGTGACCGGCACCCCGCTCGGCACGCTCAGGCGGGGCGGATCGAAGGCCGAGTAGTGGATCGTGATCGTCACCGTGCGCGGGCCCGCCGCACAGCCGGCGGCCGCCGTGGCCACGACGAGCAGCACGGCGGCCGCCGCGAGACGACCGAGCCTCATGCGGCCGCCGGCGGACGAGCTGCCGGCCCGTTTGCTCCGACGCGAGCGACGAACCACGGCAGCGCCACGACCGTGACCGCGGCAAGGAGCAGGTAGAGCGCCACGGGCGGGCGCGGCGCCGGATTGGCGCTGAACGGCGCGTATCCGGCATCCACGGCCGAGGGCCGGCCCTGCCCCGAGGCGTCGATGGCGAGGTCGTAGTCGAGGTCGCCCGCGGCCGTGTCGACGACGACCTTCGTGAGCCACGCCGTCTCGGGAATCCACTCCATCCCGACGTCCGACCGCAGGTCCGCGAGCAGCGACTCGCTGGCGGCGGCGCTGTGGTCGAGGATGAGCCCGTCCGACTCGGCGAAGTCGCCGGCCTTCGGGAGCAGGGCCGGCTTCGTGTCGGTCAGCAGGTAGACGTCGGCCTCCACGGTCTCCAGGGCGCCCTTGCCGAGTCCGAGGATGCGCAACGGCACCCACGGGTTGTCGGTCGGGATCGTGAGGTGGACCGGCGTGCCATCACCGACGGCCTGGCCGCGCTCAGCGGCGGCATCGGCGTCGAACGCCGCGGCCATGAAGATCGGTGACCGATCGGCGTAGAAGTCGAGGACCTCCGGCGCGTCGGGTGGCAGGCGAAAGCCGTGGTTCTGGGCCCACAGGCCGACCTCGTCGCCGCCGCCGCGCAGGATCGTGATGTCGAGCGCGTCGATCGTCGTCTCGAGGAGCACCTCCGCCTCGCGAAGGGCATCGCCGCCGGCCGAACCGGCCGCGAGGAAGGCGAGATCCGGGATCGGATCGGTCTCGCGGATGAGGCGCTGCAGCGTCCAGTCGCCGCCACGCTCGACGCTCGTGGGAATGCCCGGAAGCGGGGTGATCGAGCCGAAGGCCCCGCCGCCACCGGCGAACTCGAAGGAGGTGACGTAGTGCTCGACGCCGTCGTGGTACCCGGCGAACGTCGTCGTCCGCAGCAGGTTGACGGCACCGTTCGGGCCGATGAGGCCGCCGCACGCCATCGCGGGCGCGGCGGTGATGAGCAGGGCGGCCGTTGCGACCGCGAGCGAGAGCCATGGACGTCGCATCGATCGTCCTCCTTACGGGGTATGGGCGTTGATCGATGCTGCAGCACGGTCCCTGACGCCCGGCGCGGCGCATCGGTTCCGCAGGCTCAGCGGAACATCCGCTGCTGCCTGGCGAGATCCAGGCGTTCCAACGGCCCGTCGAGCGCGTCGTCCACCGAGCGCAGCCGGGTGGCGATGACGTTGAGGACCGCGCCCTCCACCTGGAGCCGGCCGTCGATGACGAGCAGCGGATGCCGGTGCAGGAGCGCGCGGTGCGCCTGGTAGACCGTCGGCCGCAGCGTGACGTTGATCATGCCGGTCTCGTCCTCGAGCGCGATGAAGACGAAGTTCTTCGCCGTCATCGGGTGCTGGACGCTCACCGCCAGGCCAGCCAGCCGGATGGCGGACCGATCGCGCAGCCGAGCCGCATCGGCGACGGTGATGACCCCGCGCGAGGCGAGGCGCTCGCGGAACAGCTCGACGGCGTGGAGGTTCGGGCTGACGCCGGTGTCGCGGTATTCGGCGGCGACCTTCTCGGCATCGGTCATCGGCGGCAGCGAGGCGCCGAGCGCGCGCTGGGCGTCGTCGGTCAGGCCGAGGGCCGGATGCGCGGGATCGGCGTCGGCCAGGGTCGTGCGCAGCTGCCAGAGGAGCTCGCGACGGGGCGCATCGGTCCAGTCGAAGGCACCGATGCTGATGAGCCGCTCGACGACCTGCTCGCCGAGCCCCGTGCGGGCGACGAAGTCGCGGACGCTCGCGTACGGCCCGCGGGCCCGCTCGGCCTCGAGAACCTCCCGCGCCCGTTCGTCGATCCCCTTCACCTGGCGCAGGCCGAGGCGGATCGCGTGCGTGCCGTCGTCGTTCGCGCGCGTGTCGTGCTCCCAGGCCGACTCGTTCACGTCGATCGGCAGGACGCGGATGCCGTGGCGCTTCGCGTCGTTGATGACGACCGCCGGGGAGTAAAAGCCCATCGGCTGGTTGTTCAGGACGCCGGCGGTGTAGTGCGCGGGGAAGTAGCGCTTCAGCCAGGCGGTGTCGTAGCTGATCTTCGCAAAGGCCGCGGCGTGGGCCCGGGCGAAGCCGAACTCGGCGAAGGCCGAGCACTTCTGGAAGAGCTCCTCCGCGTCGTGCGCCGTCAGCCCGGTGCGCATGGCGCCTCCGACGAAGCGGCCGCGCTCGGCCTGCATCTTGGCGTGGCTGCGGTGGCTGCCCATCGCCTTGCGGAAGATGTCGGCCTCGGTCGCGGTGTAGCCGCAGACGTCGATCGCGACCTGCATGACCTGCTCCTGGTAGAGGATGACGCCGAGGGTGTCGGCCAGGATCGGCTCCAGGCTCGGGTGCGCATACGTGACCTCCTCCTCGCCGGCGCGCCGTCGCAGGTACGGGTGGACGGCGTTGCCCTGCACCGGGCCGGGCCGGATGATCGCCACCTGGACGACGAGGTCCTCGAAGCGCTCGGGCCGCGCCTTCGGCAGGCTCTGCATCTGGGCACGGCTCTCGATCTGGAACATGCCGACCGTGTCTGCGGCTTGAATGGACCGATACACCTCCGGGTCGTCGTGCGGGAGGCTGTCGAGGTCGATGCGCTGGCCCGTGTCGCGCTGGATGCGGTCGAGGGCGTCGGAGACGACGCCGAGGGTCCGGAGGCTGAGGAGATCGATCTTCACGAGGCCGAGCTGCTCGATGTCCTCCTTGTCGTACTGGGTGACGACCCGGTTCGGCATCGTGGCCCGCTCGATCGGGACGAGGTCGATGAGCGGGGTCCGCGTGACAAGCATCCCGCCGACGTGGATACCGAGGTGACGCGGGAAGCCGTCGATCTCGGCGCACAGGGCGAGGAGCCACTGCCATCGGTTCTTCGGGGAGTGGTCAGGCGGCGCGTCCGGCGCGTGAAGTTGGCGACTTCCGTCCTCCTCGGCGTCGGGCCCCGGCACGACCCGAACGCGGCGCCGCTCCTCGACCAGCATCCCGCTCTCGGGGTCGACCCGCACGGCCGCGGGCCGGCCACTCGACGGCCCCGGCGAGCCGGTGTCGCGTGGCGACGGCACGCGCAGCTCACCGCCGCTGAGCTCCCCGGAGCGCGCGTAGCGCTTCGTCGTCTCCGACTCGTGCTTCACCGTCGTGACCGATCCGTCGAGCGCGCGCGCCCGCCTCGGCGGGACCCAGCCGCCCTCGCTGACCGGCCGCGGGTCGAGGGTCGGCCGTGGTCGCGAGTTCCACGACGAGTCCGAGGCCGGTCGCACGAGCTCGGAGCCCCGACCGTCGCGGCCGGGCGGGAGGGCCGCATCGGCCATGTCGATCCCGAGCTCGTCGAACAACCAGCCGAAGCTGCCGTCCAGGGCGAGGTCGCGCGCCACATCGGCGGCGTCGCGCGTGTCGAGCGCCTTGGCCAGCGCATCCACGCCGTCGACCGGGAAGCCGAGCGCCTTGGCGACCTCGCGCACCGCGGATCGAGCCCGGTAGGTGATGACGGTGCAGACCATGGCGGCGTGATCGGCGCCGTAGCGGGTGTAGAGGTACTGGATCACCTCCTCGCGCCGGTTGACGTCGAAGTCGATGTCGATGTCGGGCAGCGCGCGCGCCTCGTTGATGAAG
>CAZKFP010000180.1:0-5960 GCA_964552085.1 uncultured Steroidobacteraceae bacterium | reverse complement strand
GCCATGCCGTACTCCTCGCGCGCCACGGTCGACAGGCGGCGCAGCGTGTCGAAGTCGATGTTCACGGCGGCGATGCTGCCATCCGGCATCGGCACCCCGCCATGGCTCGTCCCGGTCTGGATGCTCACCTTGCTGACCGGCTCGACTCCGGCGCAGCGCTCGAGATAGCCGTCCAGGTAGGCGCGCAGCTCACCTTCCGTCGAGTTCGACTTCCCGACCTCGCCGATCTCCCCTCCGACACTGATCGTGACCCCGTCCGGCTGAAGCTCGCGAACGAGACGCGTGAGCACAGCCGTGTTCTCGGCGTTGACCCGCTGCTGCTCGGCGACCGTCGGCTGCGAGAGGTCGACGAGCGTCGAGCTGTCGACGTCGATGTTCAGGAAGCCGGCCGCCACCGCCTCGCGCGTCAGGTCGCGCAGGCCGTCGAGCTCGGCGTCGGGATCGGCGGCCCACTTCGTGGCGTTGAACTGGAAGTGGTCGCCCTGCAGGAAGACCGGCGAGCGCCAGCCGGATCGCATGGCGGCGGCGAGGATGACGGCCGTGTACTCCGCCGGCCGCTGGTCGGTGTACGACATTTCGCTCTTCGCGATCTCGAAGATGACCGTCGCGGCATCGCGCTCGAGCGCCGCGGCGAACGCCTGGCGCGCCGTCAGGTACGTCGACGCGCGCACGTTGATCGCCGGTACGGTGAACGCGGTGGCGGGGACCTCGCCCCGGCCGCGCGCCCGGTACAGCTCGTGGATCGAGGCGGAGCCGCAGCCGATGGCCTGCGACGCGCTCCAGATGACCCAGCGCGCGGCGTCACGCATCGCCTCGTCGTCGTGGAAGACGGCCGCGAAGGCGAGCTCGTCCATGAGCTCCCCGCGCAGCGCGGCCTCGTCATGGACCTCGAGGCCGGTCGCGCCGATCGTGGCGACGCCCTCCAGCCGCGCGCGCAGATCGATATCGGTGGCGATGCTCATGCCGTCCATCCTACCGAAGCCCCGAGACGAGCGTGAAGGCGAGGAGGGGCGCGACGAGCAGGCCGAGCGTCGCGGCGAGGACGTACCAGTCGCGTGCCGCCCGCACGTCGGCCACACCGCGGGCCCGCAGCCCGGTCGTCCACCAGCGCACCGCGGAGAGGCCGACGACGTAGAGGCCGGCGGCCGTCAGCGCGACGCCGATGCCGAAGGGACGGACGCGCTCGCAGTCGCCGATCGCGAGCGGCCCGCCGGGCGGACAGGGGGCGAGCAGCTCGGCCCCGACGAGAAAGCCCGCCACGACGACGACGAGGGCCGACCAGGCGACGTGGCCGAGCATCGAGCGGCTCAGCGCCTGGCGAGCTCGCTGCTGAGGCGCGCCGCCTCGTCGGCCTCGCGACGGGTGATGCGCCGGAACTCGAAATAGAGGTAGACGCAGGCCGCGGCTCCCAGGCCGGCGACGACCATCCCGAAGGCGACGGCCTGCAGCGGGAAGCGCGGCGGCCAGAACGACCCGCCGGCGAGGTTGAACGCCATGAGCGGGATGATGAGGAGGACTGTGAGCAGGTAGTTCAGCAGGACGAAGATCCGGATCGCCGACCAGCCGAAGCCGCGGCGGCCGCGCGCGGCCTGCACGAGGACGGCGAGGACGATGATCGTCGCAAAGATGCCCATCCCCAGGCCGTTTGCCACGAGGTAGCCGAAGTCCGCGCTGAAACGCAGGAACGGGAGCTCTACGGTGATCAGGTAGTACACGTAGTTCGGGATGTAGAAGACCATGAAGTAGACGAACAGAAAGAGCGGGACGCCCTTCAGCACGGCGACGAGCCACGTCTCGTAGCCGTACAGGAACCAGCTCATGAAATCGTCCGACCAGCCCAGCAGGCGGCTCATGCCTCCGCGCGGGCGATAGACGGGGTACGAGGTCGTGCTCATGAATCGCTCACTCTCCGGTCTGGTCCAAGAGGAAGGTGATCAGCGCGGTCAGCGCGCTCTCGCTGAGCTGCTCCTCCGGATGCGCCGGCATGAGGGTCGCCTCTCCGTCGTTGTAGTTCCCGGCCGAGTCCCGGATCCAGAGCTCGAGGAAGTTGCGCGCGTCCTCCCCGTAGTCCGCCTCCATCTGGTCGAGGCCCGAGGGCGCGGGGAAGCCGGTCAGGTCGACCAGCCCGGACCCGATGGTCGAGATGTCCGGACCCGCGCCCGACCCCGTCAGGTCCGCGGCGTGACAGGTGACGCATCCGGCGCTGGCGTAGACGTCGGCACCCGCCTCCACGGTGTCTTCGACCTCCACCAGAGGCTCCTCGGCTGCCTCCATCGCCCATTCCTCGACGAGCGTGACGACGGCCTCGATCTGCTGCCTGTTCAGCGGCCCGCCGACCTCGGTGCTCCACGCCGGCATCAACGAATTGACGTTGCCCGAGACGACGATGCCGCCATAGCTCACGACGAGGTGAACGTAGTTCGCGTTGACGCGAAGCTTGTCGGCGATGCTGCGCGAGTGCAGGTTGGGACCGATGACGGTCGCGTCCGCATCGCCTCCGGTGCCGTCGTCGCCGTGGCATTGGGCGCACCCCGCCGCCGCGGGCTCGAACGGGTCATCGCTGAAGATGATCTCGCCGAAGTGGAGCAGCTCCTCGTCCTGCGCGACGCCGGTCGACTCGCGCCGCGAGGTATCGGTCACCCAGTACAGCATGGTGAAGGCGGCCATGGCCGTGATGAGGATCACCCCGAGGGTCTTGAGGCGCATCGGCTATCCCGAGCAGTGAGGCATTTCGGTCGGCAGGCGATCGTCGAACGTGACGCTGGTCGGTGGCGGTCCCGAGACGACCTGGCGCGTGTCCACGATGTAGACGCCGTTCTCGACGATGACCTCGAAGCGGTCCATGCCTCGCGGAGCCGGGCCATCGCGCTTCTCACCCAGGACTGTGTACTTCGAGCCATGGCACAGGCACTCGAACCACTGGCTCTCGGCGCACAGCTGGGGCACCTGGCAGCCCAGGTGTGGACACTTGCGCCACAGGGCGAGGACGGATCGCTCCTCGAGCGGCAGGTCCGGGTCGACGTCGGTGCCGGGATCCTCGATCGACGAGGCGACCGAGCCGCCGCCCTCGACCCGCGCCTTTGCGGCCGGGACATTGACGAAGAAGAGGTTCGCCTGGTTGTAGACGAAGGGCAGGCCGTTGGCCCAGTCCGGATTGGCCGCGTTGATGTCGGCTGCACTGCCGATCGAGATCTGCGAGCCGAGGCCCTCGGTCAGGTTCGGCCACAGGAACGCAAACGTCCCTCCCAGGAATTCGAGCGACAGGATGCCGACGCCCACGCCGAGCATGCGCCGCATGAAGCCGCGTCGGGTGATCTCACCGATGGGAGGTCCGTGCACCTCGCCGTACGAAGGATGCTGTGTCATAGGTTGAAGAAGAGTCCATCCCACGGCCAGACCCAGTTCCATCCAGGCCCGCGGAAGAAGGAGCCGATGAAGGTGATGATCAGGCCGCCGATCATCAGGCACATGAAAAAGACCCAGATCAGCTTTCGGTCTCGGATGGCCTTGTACGGTGTCCGGTCGATATACGGGACGAGCATCAGGCCGCCGATGTAGACGGGGACGACGAGGACGCCGCCGACCGTCACGTTGAAGTAGCTCAGCAACTCCTGGAGCCCAAGGAAGTACCACGGCGCCTTCGCCACGTGCGGCGTCACGGCGGGGTTCGCCATCTCCTCGAGCGGGGCGGTGATGTACACGCTCGTGACGACGAGCAGCCCGGTCATGAGCATCGCCATCACGAACTCGGCGCGCAGGAGGTGCGGCCATGTGAGCACGGTCTCGTCCGGGCGCTTGTCGACGCGGACCATCGACTCCTGCTTGACGTAGGCCAGCAGCCGGAAGCGCTCGGTTCCGGCGACTCCCGGGGGGCCCGGCAGCTTCGGCCCGGTGCCCGGGCTCACGACCGGGGCACGCTCCGGGGCCTGGGTCGGGGCGTTCTTGTCGGCGGTGGAGTTAGGTCGCTTCTCGATCGTCATCGGTCCATCTCCAGCCTACACCGGCCCACTGATGCCGCCGTCCTTGCGGATCCGCCAGAAGTGCACGACCAGCAGGATGGCGGTGATGAGCGGGAAGAAGATCACGTGCGCCACGTAGAAACGCAGCAGCGTGCCCTGGCCGATCTGGATGCCACCCAGGACGAAGAAGGTCGCCTCATCGGCGACGATCGGAAAGTACGTGGCCATCTGCGATCCGACCGTGATGGCCCAGAACGCAATCTGGTCCCACGGCAGGAGGTATCCGCTGAAGCTCAGGGCCAGCGTGAGGAAGAGGAGGAGCACGCCGATGACCCAGTTGAACTCGCGCGGCGGCTTGTAGGCCCCGTGATAGAAGACGCGGATCATGTGCAGGAAGACGGTGAGCACCATGAGGTGCGCGGCCCACCGGTGCATGTTGCGCACGAACCCGCCGAAGGCGACGGACGCCTCGATGGCCTGGATGTCCTGATACGCCTGGCTGACCGACGGCACGTAGAAGAACATCAGGAACAAGCCGGTGACCGTCAGGTTCAGGAAGAGGAAAAAGCTGATCCCGCCCAGGCAGAAGGTGTACGTATAGCGCACCGCGTGGCGCTTGACGCGCACCGGGTGGAGGTGCAGGAACACGTTGTTCATGACCGCCAGCGCGCGCGTGCGGCTAGTGGTCGGGTATGGCTGGCGGAAGAGGCTGCGCCAGGCGACGGACTCCTTGATGGCCCGGATGATCGAATTGCCCTCGCCGTTGCTCATCGCTCCACCCTGGCGCCGGCCTGCTGGCCGACCTGTCCCAGCACGTTGTCCTTGTAGCTCTCCAACAGAACCTTCCCGTCAGGCGTGAACCGCTCGAGCTCGAGGCGGTCCATCGTGATGCAGTTGGTGGGGCAGCGCTCGACGCAGAGGTTGCACCGGATGCATCGCTCCTCGTCGATGATCATAGCGATCCCGCGCGGCCATGCCTGGAAGAAGCCCTGCTCCGGGTCGTCGCCGCCGACCTGCGCCTTGTCGATCATGTAGATCACGCCCTCGGGGCAGACATCGGCGCAGAGCCCGCACAGGATACAGCGGGGCCCGTCGATGTTGATGTTGTGGTTGCACTGCAGGCAGCGTGTGCCCTCGATGATCGCACTGCGCGTGTCGTAGCCGACCTCGACGAGGCTCGTGAAGTCGCGGCGCAGCTCGGGCGGAGCCATCGGGATCTCCTGCCGGTGCGTCGCCTCGTAGAAGCGCGGCATGTCGTGGTCGAGCGCCTGCGTGATCACGGCGCGGTTGATGACCGGCAGCTCCTCGAGCTCCTCGCCACGCAGGCCGGCCAGCCAGCGATCGACCGATCGGGCGCAGCGGCGCCCGAGGCCGGCCGCCTCGATGATCGTGGCCGGGCCGGTCACGAAGTCACCGACCGCGAAGATGCCGTCGGCGCTCGTCCCGAACGTGTCGGCGTTGATGACGACGTTGCCGCGGTTGAACTCGAAGGTCAGGTCGTTCAGCGACCTGCCCTGCGCGTCCCGCGGCGTCGTGCCGTTCAGGGGCTCCGTGCGCCACGAGCTGAGCGAGCCGCCCTCGACGACGGTGCGCGTATCGGTCACGCCGACGTGCCGGTTGAGCTTGGCGCCGAACTCACCGAGGACGTTGTTGTCCGAGGCCTGGCTCGTGCACGGGATGACCATGTCGCAGGCGACGTCGAACTCGCTGCCGGGGATCGGCTCCGCGCTGCGCCGGCCGCTGGCGTCGGGCGGCCCGAGCCGGGTGCGCACGAAGCGGATGCCGCTGACCTTGCCGTTCTCGTCGGCGAGGACCTCGACCGGCGAGCTGAAGTACTCGAACGCAACGCCCTCGAAGCGTGTCTCGTGCTGCTCCTCCTCGTCGACGACCATCTCGTCGGGGCCGCGGCGGTAGACGATCGTCGAGGTCTTCGCGCCCAGCCGGAGCGCGGTACGACTCGAGTCCATGGCGGTGTAGCCGCCGCCGATGATGACGACGTGC
>CAZKFP010000179.1:0-7638 GCA_964552085.1 uncultured Steroidobacteraceae bacterium | reverse complement strand
TGGCGTCGATGAGAACGCCGTTCTCCGGGACGTCTCCTTTCGTCTGATGCCATTGCACGATGAGCTCGCGTTCCGTTGGCACTCCGCCACCCCACTCGTCGTCCGGTCGCTCGTCAAGCCGCCGATGCAACGTGGCAAGGTCGACTTCGAGGACAAAGACGGCGTCGAACAGATCGATGAATTTCGAGAAGTTGCGTGAGCCACCGCAGAAGAACGTAGCCGCATGACTCCGGTCGGCGACCAGGGATCTCACCTTCTCTACATCCCAGATGTGGTGCTCGTGTCCGAAGCCTTCCATCGGTTCGCCGGTTTCCGGATCGCCCCGGTAGGCCAGCTCGCGGTCGCCATGAATGGCGTGGTGGCCGCGCCGTTGCAGCTCATCGCAAACCGAAGTCTTGCCGGTGCCGGAAAGGCCTTCGATCAGATAATTCCTCCTGCCCATGGGCTGGAGAATACTGAACGGCACCACCGCCGATGACGACCTGGAGGCCTGCCGGATTGCTCCTGGAGATCGACCCAGCAGGAGCCTATGGGCTGGTCGGTGCTCCTGCTGCGGCGAGACTATCGAACCCGCCGGCGTCTATGACATCGGTGAAGCCGAGGTCGCGCATGATCGACGCCGCCTGTGCCGATCGATTGCCGGTGCGGCAGTACAGCAGATAGCTGCCGTCTCGGTCGAGCGACGCGATGCGATCACTGAAGTCCGCGGCGCCGATGTCGATGTTCACCGCCCCGTCCAGCATCCCCGCAGCCGTCTCGGCGGGTGTGCGCACGTCGATGATCGTCCTTCCGCCGAGCTGCTCGACCGCCTCGGCGGCCGCGACGGTTCGGACACCCGCGGCCTCGCCGGCGGGTGCGCCACAGGCGGCGAGCGAGAGAGCCATGGCGAGGGCGACGATGAGCGGGGTCCGGCGACGCACGGGATCACCTCTTCTCGGGCGGAGCTGTTCCGCATCGTACCTCGTGAGCCGATCTTCTACCGGACTGTCGTCGTGCCGCTGCCGCCCTCGGAGCCGCGCTCGGCTATGCCCCGAACCCACCGCTCTACGTCAGCCGGTGTGTTCTGCGGGAGAGCGTCCAGGTGCGGGAAGATGGAGAAGTCGACGACTCCCAGCGTGTGGTCGTCGCGCGGACGGCCACCCGACGAAGTGCGCTCCGATCCGGTGGGCAATCTGCGGACCGTGATGTCCCTTGGCGAACACCACCGAAGGCCGGTTTCAGGCCGCACCACTTTCTTGGCTCTGGGCTTGATCCAGTAGGACTATCGCCACATGATGCCCCGAACGACTAGTACGAAAGGGGCACCGGGATGCGGTTGCAGGTCATGGTCGGGCTGATGGTTGTCATCGCCCTCGTCTGGTTGGCGTCGTGGATCCTTGGGCTGCCAGTCACACGATCGTTCGCCACGCTACTGGCAGTTCCCTACGCGGGTCTCACCGGCTATCTCGCCTGGGAGCGCGTCCGAGCCGGATAGAAGTGGGAGGCGGGTGCGCTCTGGTGGCGCTGATCAGCACTTCGTAACGTCGTACCACCTGTCCGTGGCCTGTCCGAGTCCGAGAATCAGGTCGCGGCGTAAGCTAGGTAGACGACGCCCGAGGCGAAGGTCCGGGACTCGGTCAAGCGCAGGGCGAGCGGCCGCTCCATGCGCGGGAAGAACGGTGTGCCGGCGCCGAGAATCACGGGGTGAACGACGAGCCGGTACTCATCGACGAGGCCGCGCCGGATGAATTCCGCCGCCAGGGTCGGACCGCCGACCTCCATCTCCCCGTCGAACTGGGCCTTCACCCGCGCAAAGTCCTCGTCGGACTCGGCGCGTACGAGGCGAGCATTCCCGTCGACGCGCTCAAGCGACCGCGAGAAGACGAGCTTCGGCTTCAGGTTCCAGATTCGGGCAAAGTCGAGCATGACCGCGGTCGCCCCGGGGTCCGATTCGGCGGTCGGCCAGTAGGCGGCCATGACCTCGTACAGCCGTCGCCCGTAGAGGAGCGCCTCCGTTTCTCGCAGCTCGTTGTTGAACCAGCCGTGGATCTCGTCGTCGACCTTGGCCCAGTCAGGGCTGTGATCGGTCGTCTCGATGTACCCATCGAGCGAGACGTTCATCAAGTAGATCAGCCTGCCCATCCGCTCCAGTATGGGCAACTGGAGCGTGTTCGACGACGCGCCGTTCGTGCCGTGACGCGATACGCTGCCCGATCATCAGGCTTCGGTGAGCGACCTTCGAGGTAACCGACCGCCATGCACTTTGAGCAATCCATCGACATCGACGCCCGCCAGCAGCGCGTGTGGGAGGTGCTCAGCGACCTCGAAGCGTGGCCGCAGCGTATCGAGACGGTCGACGTCGTCGAGCTGCTCACACCCGCTCCTGTGGGTGAAGGCAGCCGCGTGCGTCTCAAGCAACCGAACCTGCCAGAGGGCACATGGGAGGTCACCGTTTGGGATGCGCCGTCCTACTTCGAGTTCCGCCAGAAGTCCGGCGGCGTTACCAATGTTGCGGGCCATCGTGTCGAGGCGCTCGAGGAAGGCCGATCCCACCTGACCCTGACGCTGGATATGCGAGGCCCGCTGGTCCCAGTCGCCGCTCTGTTCTACAAGGACCTGACCAACCGATACCTGACCGTCGAGGCACAGGGCATGAAGCGCGCAGCCGAGTCCGCCGAGTAGAGCCGCCTGCCTCGGATGCCTCGGCGGAGTCACGCACCGATCATGCACCTGCTGTCCAGGTCAGATCTCCGTGAACTCCTCCACGAGCCGCATGTTCACGATGACGACGTCGGCGCGCTCGAGCAGTTCGTCGCCACGCTGGACGGCGGCCTCGGTGAGGGGGAGGAACGGCTGCGTGGCGCGCAGGTAGACGTCCTCCGCGTGGCCGGGCTTGAGGTGCGCGGTGCCCGACACGACGTACGGCCCGGCCTTGACCCGGACGGTCTGCCGCTGCCGGTGGACACGCAGCTCCGGACGGCCGGAGTGCGGTGGCGGCACGACGAGGACGAGGGCGTCCGGGTTCACCGAGCGCCACGCGTCGGGATTGCGAGGATCGGTCCCGTCGGGCAGGACCGAGAGCTCGTTGCGGCGCTGGAGGATGTCTGTGATCCGGTCTTCGCCCGGATCGACCCAAGCGGTGACGATCGCCTCCGCCGAGTAGAGCCGGATCGGCTGCAGCTCGGGCTGCGCGATGTGTGGAGGCTCGGGGTCGTGTCGGCGGTGGAGCAACCAGTCCATCAGTCGACCTTCATTCGGAATCCGAAACTCTTGCAGCACCGATCGGCGGGGTCAACCGTGACCATCGGCTCCGGGAGCGTGGCCCCTCCTGCGGCGTCGCACGGATTCGGCGATCCTCGCGTCTATACTGGCCGCCCGCGGCAGCCATCGGCGATACCGTCGCGCGAAGCATGGGGACCGAATGACGCAGTCGTACCCGTACAACGGCCGGCTCAGCCGCTGGGAGGAGATCTCAGACGGATTGGCGATCGTCGGCATTCAGGCGCTCGAGGCGCCGTTTCCCTTCGAGCCGGGGCAGTACGCGACGCTCGGGCTCATGGGCGAGGCCGGCAAGCTCATTCAGCGCCCGATGAGCATCTCGTCGTCCGCGGACGACCTGGCCGAGTACGAGTTCTTCATCCGTCGTGTCGAGGGCGGGGCCTTCACCCCGCTCCTCTGGGAGCGCTCGATCGGCGACGCGATCAACATCAAGGGCCCGAAGGGCAAGTTCCTGCTCCAGGACGACGGCAGACGGGCGCTGTTCATCGCCTCCGGCACCGGCCTCGCGCCGTTCATCAGCATGATCGAGACGCTTCGCGGCCGCGGCGAGTCGCGCGAGGTCGTTCTCCTCCACGGTGTGAGCCATGACCATGACCTCGCGTGGCGCGAGCAGCTCACCGAGCTGGAGCGAGCCGGCGGCTTTCCGTTGCGGTACGTGGGCACCGTGTCGCGACCGCAGAGCTGCCCGGACTGGACCGGCTGCACGGGTCGCGTCGAGGCGATCGTGGAGTCGCAGCTCGACGAGCACGGCCTCGATCCGGGAAACGCGACGTTCTACCTGTGCGGCAACCCGGACATGGTGAGCGCGGTCGAGGAGATCGCGGCCGGACGTGGCTTCCCGCCCGAGCAGGTGCGCAAGGAGCTGTACTGGCCGAAGGGGCGGGCCCACTGATGGGCGGGCGGGGCAGCTACTACCTGACCACCGCCATCTTCTACCCGTCCGAGCGCCCCGCCTTGCACTCGCTCTTTGAGGCCATCGGCGCCGATACGATCGCGCGCTACCACCGGCTGCTCGGGCAGGAGACGCGCTTCCTCACTGGCTTCGACGAGCACTCCGCGAATGTTGAGCGCGACGCGCGCGAGAAGGGAATCGACCCGCATGAGCTGATCGACCCGTGGGCGGCGACCTGGAAGGCGACCTTCGACCGCTTCGGCATCAGCGCCGACCGCTTCATCCGCACGACCGATGCGGACCACGCCGTGGCTGCCACCGAGATGGTCCGGCGCGCACAGGCGAACGGGGACGTTTACGAGGGCGTCTACTCCGGCTGGTTCTGCACGAGCTGCAACGAGTTCAAGACCGATCAGCAGCTCGTCAACGGCCGCTGTCCGGACCACCCGACCCTGGAGCCGCAATGGCTGGAGGAGTCGAACTTCTTCTTCCGGCTCAGCGCCTACCAGGAGCGGCTCGAGCGCCTGTACGCCGAGAACCCGTCGTTCTGCGAGCCGGCGCACTTCCGCAACGAGGTCCTCGGCTGGCTGCGCGACGGCCTGCGCGATTTCTCCATCAGCCGCTCGGGCACGACCTGGGGCGTCCCGTTCCCCGGCGAGGAGGGGCATCGCATCTACGTCTGGTTCGACGCCCTGACGAACTACCTGACCGGCGCCGGCTTTCCCGACGACGCCGCCGCCATGGAGAAGTGGTGGCCGGCCGACCTCCACGTCATCGGCAAGAACATCACGCGTTTTCACTGCCTCTACTGGCCGGCGATGCTCATGAGCGCCGGCCTGCCTCTGCCGCGGCAGGTCTTCGCCCACGGCTTCATGCTCGATCGTGGCGAGCGGATGAGCAAGACGACGGGCAACACCGAGGATCCCGACGCGGCCGCCGACCGGTTCGGGGTCGACGGCGTGCGCTACGTCGTCCTGCGCGAGGTGCCCTTCGAGCGCGACGCGGACGTCACGCTCGACGGCTTCGTGCGCCGCTACAACGCGGACCTCGCGAACGACCTCGGCAACCTCGTGAACCGCACGGTGAGCATGAGCAACCGCTATCTCGAGGGCGTGCTGCCGCCGCTCGCGAACGCGACCGAGCCGGCCGACGGGGAGATCCGCGACGTGGCCGCGCGCGTCGTTGAGCGGTACCACGCCAGCCTGGGCGAGCACCGGCTGGCGGATGCGCTGGCCGCGATGATGGAGCTCGCCGGGGCGGCGAACGGGTACGCCGAGAGCCAGGCGCCGTGGAGCCTGAACAAGGCGGGGGAGACCGAGCGGCTGGGCGCGGTCCTTTCCGTTCTCGCCGAGGCGTGCCGCATCCTTGGGCACCTCCTCGCGCCGGTGGCGCCGGATGGCGCGCGGCGCATCCACGAGCAGCTCGGCGCGCCGCCCCCGTACGACGAGCGCGGGGCCGGCGGTCCCGGTCTCGACGGGCTGCTGGCGTGGGGTGGAGGCCCGACCGAGCTTCGGACCGGCTCCCCTGCGCCGATCTACCCGCGCATCGACCTGGAGACGGCAAGCTGAG
This sequence comes from uncultured Steroidobacteraceae bacterium, assembly GCA_964552085.1. GTDB lineage: Bacteria > Chloroflexota > Limnocylindria > QHBO01 > QHBO01 > JACDBZ01. The sequence continues at coordinate 1,919 of CAZKFP010000179.1, read as the reverse complement.
CCATCGCCGCGCCCCGGAGCGGCTGCCCGGGCTCGTCGACTCGCACGCGCATCTCCAGCACGCGCGCTTCGACGCCGATCGAGCGTCCGTCGTCGAGCGTGCAGTCGCCGCCGGCCTCGAGCGGATCCTCGTCCCGGGCTGGGATCTCGACTCGTCCGAGGCGGCCCTCGAGCTGTCGACCCGCCACCCGGGCGTCGTGCTCGCCGCGGTCGGCGTCCACCCGCATGACGCGGGGAGCATGAACGAGGTCGGGTGGGCGCGGCTCGAGGGCCTCGTCGCGCACCCGGGCGTCAGCGCCGTCGGCGAGATCGGGCTCGACTACTTCCGGAGCCTGTCCGCGCCCGATGTGCAGCGCGAGGCGTTCGACCGTCAGCTGGCGCTCGCCGCCGAGCGCGACCTGCCCGTCCTCGTCCACGACCGCGAGGCGCACGACGACGTCGCGTCCTCCCTGCTCGGCTGGTCGGGACGTCTCGGCCGCAGCGCGCGCGGCGTCCTGCACGCCTTCTCGGGGGACGGCGCGATGGCCGAGACCCTGGCGGCCCAGGGCTTTCTCGTGAGCTTCGCTCTGCCCGTCGCGTTCCGGTCGGCCGCCGGGCCGCGGGAGGCGGCCGCGCGGCTGCCCGACGGGTCGTTCCTCGTCGAGACCGACGCGCCGTACCTCGGACCCGACCGCGATGGGCGAAACGAGCCGACGACGGTCCTGCGCGTCGTCGCGGAGCTCGCTCGCCTGCGCGGCATGGGCCCGGCGTCCCTCGTGCCCCCGATCCGCGCCGCGTTCGACGCTCTCGTCGGCGCCTGACACCATCCGAGCGCTTGCTCGGGAAGCGGGCAGGGGTTGGCATGGTGGTTGCTAAGAAGGGGACCCGTGGCGAACGCCGCGAACAGATTCAATCGTAATGAGTAGGAGGTCCGCGCATGGGCCAGGTCAATGTCAACACCCCGAACGGATCCGATCCGGATAGCAGCAGCGGCTCCGGGTTCATCTTGGGCATCATCGTCGCGATTATCGTGATCGCCGCGCTCGTCTACTTCCTCGTCCTCGCTCCCGGCGGCGGCGACAACGGCGCCAATGACGGGGACACGAACGGCGCGGACGTCGACGTCGACGCGGGCGGCGACGAGGAGGAGCCGGCCCCGAGCGGGTGGACGCTCACGACCATCGCCTGACCCGACAACCCCCATCTGACGGCGTTCCGGCATCTGCCGGGACGCCGTCGGTATGTTCGGCGCCGTTCCTTGACACCCGCGAAGCGAGAGTGCTACCTTCCACTTAGCACTCTCGTCGGTTGAGTGCCAGTCCAAACGGTCGCATCGGCCGCCGCTGGCGCTCCCGCAGGAGTGCGTTCAACCGCACCCAGTCGCATCGGTTGCGCACGCAAGGAGGCACTACGCACACATGACCACCAAGGTCAGCGGCACGGCCACCAGGCTCAAGCCCCTCGGGGACCGCCTTGTCGTCAAGCCCAGCCCGCGCGAGGAGATGACCAAGAGCGGCATCGTCCTGCCGGATACCGCCAAGGAGCGCCCGCAGGAGGGCACCGTGCTCTCCGTCGGCCCCGGCCGGACGCTCGACGACGGCAAGCGCGAGCCGATGGAGCTCGGCGAGGGCGAGAAGGTCCTCTTCCAGAAGTACGCCGGCACCGAGTTCAAGCTCGACGAGGAAGAGCTCCTCATCCTGTCCCAGAAGGACATCCTGGCCGTCATCGAATAGCGGTCATTGACGACACACCGATGCGCCGCGCGCCGCGCGGCGACCCACTAGGAGGATTACAGAGAACCGTGGCGAAGCAGCTGCTGTTCGAGGAAGAGGCGCGTCGTTCCCTGAAGCGCGGCGTGGACAAGATGGCCGATGCCGTCAAGGTCACGCTCGGACCCAAGGGCCGATACGCTCTCCTCGACAAGAAATTCGGCGCGCCGAC
>CAZKFP010000178.1:0-23471 GCA_964552085.1 uncultured Steroidobacteraceae bacterium | reverse complement strand
CGCGCGACGGTCCTCTCGTTCGACTCGCTCATGGGATCGTCCGGCGGCGTGGTCATCCAGCCGGCCCTCGGGCGCACGGCGGACCTGTTCGGCTACCCCGCCTCGTACGTCGCCTCAGCGGGGATCCAGGCGCTGGCGATCCCGTTCGCCCTGCTCGCGCGGCGCGAGGACGCCCCGTCGGATCCGATCCGCGACGACGAACCCGTCCCGGAGCCGCCGGCGCCGGGGGTCACTCCGCCAGACGTCCGATGAGCTCGAGCAGCGAAGGTCCGCCGCCGTAGCTCTCGGTCAGCGCTGCCTCGAGATCGGTGTGCGGCGCCGTGCCCGCGATCGCCACCGTGACGCCCCCGGAAAGGCGAACGAGGTACGTCGTCGTCTCGTACAGGAGGCCGGAGTGGCCGACGAACCAATGGTCGCCGATGCGCAGCAGCTGCGCGCCCTCGCCGTAGAGATGACCAGTGCGGAAGTCGAGCATCCGACGCAGCGACGGGCCCGACAGGACGGCCCCGCCATAGAGCGCGTGGCCCCATCGCGCGAGCTCGCTCGGCCGCGAGACCATGGCACCCGAGGTCCAGAAGGCGGTCGACCAGGCCGCGGGCAGCTGCGGATCGGCGGCGGTCAACAGACGCGTGTGCTCAAGGCCGAGCGGGCCGGTGAATCGCGCCTGGAGCTCCTCGCCGAACGAGCGGCCGGTGACGACCTCGATGATGAGCCCGAGCAGGTAGTAGTTCGTGTTCGAGTACGCGTAGCCGGTGCCCGGCGGGAAGTACGCGGGGCCGATCGGATGGAGGACGGCATTCGAGCTGAGCGTCTCTCCCGGCGCCCCGTGCAGCACCCCCTTCGCCGGGCGGTACAGGTCGGCGATTCCGCTCGTGTGGTTGAGGAGCTGGCGCACCGTCGTACCGCGGACGAGCGCGACGTTCGGCAGGTACGCGGCGGTAGGGGCGTCGAGCTGGATGCGGCCCTCGTCGACGAGGGCGAAGACGATGGCCGCCGTGAACGTCTTCGTGACGCTGCCGATCATGAGCGGGTCGTCGACCGTGACCGCCCTGCCGTCGGGATGACGTCCGGCGGCGCCCGACCACTGGCGACCGTCGGCGGTGATGACCGAGAGCGACATGCCGGGCGCGCGGCTGTTCACCTGGGCGCTGCGAAGGGCCTCCCAGAGCTGGCTCTCGGGGTCGGCATCGGCTCCGAACGTGGGCGGCGGACCGACGAACGCGGGGACGGCGATGGCCGCGATCAACGCGGCGATGAGGACACGGCCGAGCGCGTCAAAGCGGAGCTTGCGCAAGAGAAAAGGCACCCCCGTGTGCGGTTGGGATTGAAGTCGACTGGGATCCGCACACTCGGGAAGGGTGATCTCGGGCCCCCGCGCAGCAATGCATATAGACCAGCATTGCTGCATGTGCTACGGTATATGCCTGATGCGCCGCACGTCAATCCTACTCGACCCCGGACTTTTGGCAGAGCTGGAACGGATCGCTCACCGCGAGGACCGGCCGACGGCCCACGTCATCCGCGAGGCGCTCGACCGCTACGTGGCGGCCCAGGCGGCCGAGCAGCGCGCGCTCCCGGGCTTCGTGGGGCTCGCAACGGGGCCGGGAACTGACGCGCTGCAGGCGGACGCGGTCGAGCCCGGAGAGTGACCGCCGTCATCGACGCGGGCATCCTGTACGCCCTCGTCGACAGTGCCGACAGCATCCACGATCGGGCCGTCGCCGCAGTGCAGGGTGAGACCGAGGCGATCATCGTGCCGCAGGCCATCCTGCCGGAGATCTGCTACCTCATCGCCTCGCGGCTCGGCGCCGCCCAGGAAGCGGCGTTCATCCGGTACCTGGCCGACTCGGACTGGCGCGTCGAGGCCCTGAACGCACAGGACGTCTCACGCGTCATCGCGCTCATGTCCGAGCACGGAACGGCCGGCATCGGATTCGTGCATGCCGCCGTCGCGGCCGTCGCGGAGCGCATGGGCGCGACCCGCATCTACACCCTGAACCGCCGGCACTTCGAGGCGATCCGCCCGAGCCACGTCAGCCGATTCGAGCTCCTACCCGAGCCGGACTGATCTGCCCGGCGCGTGGCTCAGCGCCGGAGCGCCCTCCAGAGGTGGCTCCAGCGCCGGGCGAAGGCCGCGTTCAGCTCGCGGTTGCCGAGCCAGTACACGCCGAGGAACGCGAGGCTCGACCCGGCGATCGTGCCCCCGGCGAAGAGCATGACGAGCGGCACGAAGCCGATCGTGCCGCTGCCCGACGCCGAAGCGGGCACGGCTGACGCGGACGGCTCCACCGTCGGGGTCGGCGTGGGTGTCGGTGTCGGCGCCGGCGTGAAGACCCCGCCACCGGGGGTCTCCATCGGCGTGGGGGTCGGCGTCGGGGCCGGTGTCGGTGTCGGGAGCGGCGTCGGGGTCGGCGTGGGTGTCGGTGTCGATGTCGGTCGCGGCGTCGGCGACGGCGTCGGCGTCTGCGCCTCGTGCACCTCGACCTCCGGGCCGCGGTGCTCATGGCCGCCCGGCTCGGCGTGGAAGGTCACCCGCCACGTCCCCGCCTCGGGCAGCGTCGAGCTCCCGACGTAGGTCACGTCCGGCCCGACCGGGAGCGGCGAGTCGGACTGCATCGGGACCTGGATGTCGCCGACCATCGCGTATACATGCTCGGGCAGGTCGGCCGGGCCATCGCCCTGCCACTCGACGCTGAACGTGAACACGTCCGACGTCGTCCCCTCTTCGGGATCGACGTCCCCGTTGTCCAGCTTGTCCCTGGCGAGAGTGGACGTCGGCGCCAGCAGGCTGGCCGCGATGACGAGCACCAGGGCCAATGCGGTCGCCGCGGGACGCATCGGCCTTCGTGGACTTCGGGGGGGTGCTACTGCGACCGCTGGTCGATGCGGGCTACGAGCAGCGGTGGTTCACGTCGAGATCGTTCTCGACCCACTGCACCATGGCCAGCTCGCCACCGGTGAAGGCCTCGTCGTCGCAGCGACCCCGAGCGTCATCGACATCGCGCGCGCCGGCATGCCAGGCCGGATGGTCGGCGAAGACCTGCGTGCCGCCGGTCACCATCCACCACAGCAGCGGCGTGGAGTAGAAGCCGACCTCGGCCACCTCCATCGACTCGAGATAGTCGACGGCACCCTGGAGGGCGACGACGTTGAGGGACCGATCGAACCGCCACGAGTTGGCGGTCTCCACGTCGAGCCACCACGTCCGGTCGCCCGGCACGCGCTCGGCGCCAGGCGACGCCCATCCGAGCGCGATGAACGCGTCGAGGGCGGTGCGGTACGAGTCGGCGGCGGCGTTCCAGCCGTAGACGTAGGCGCAGTCGGAGGTATCGGCACCGGAGAAGAGCGGCGTGCTGCACAAGCGTGGCGCCGCCTGCCCGATCGGCCAGAAGCTGGAGATCTCCGGACCGGGGTTGCCGGTGTTGATGTACAGGTCGGCATCGGCGCCGGCCCACTCGAGCTGGCTCGGGTGATCGCCACCCGGCCCGAGGCACGGGTTCGGCCGGTACACGCGTCCACCGTTCACGCCGACGATGGCGAAGGCGAACGCGTCCGGCAGCGCGTCGCCGCACTGCGGGTACGAGACGTCGTAGCCGATCTCGACGCCAGGAGTGGGAGCCGGCTTCGGGGTGGGCTGCGGTCGGACGGGCCGTGGGGTCGGCTGCGGGTCGATCGGGTCGAGCGGCTCGACGCCGGCGACCGGCGCGGCGGCGGTTCCGAGCAGCACGAGGGCGCCAAGCGCCATGACAAGGACGCGGCGAGGCAGACTGGATGTACGGAAAACGGACAGATGCATCGGGTTGTGACCACCCTACCCCGATCGGCCTTCGACCGCAATGACCCGCAGGGACGACAGGTACCATCCGCGAGTTCATTTTCCGCAGGAGAACGTCATGAGCAAGCTCCTCGTGCACCTGACCGCCGGCCCGCATGACCCGACCCGCGCCGCCCTCGCCTTCCTCGTTGCGCGGACCGCCGTGGCCGGCGGGCACGAGGTGTCCGTCTTCCTCGCCGGCGACTCGGTCGCCTACCTGCGCGACCCGATCATGGACGCCGCGCAGGGCATCGGGACCGGCAGCGTTCGGGAGCACTACACCGCGCTCGCGGCAGCCGGCGTGCGCGTCTTCGCGTCGGGCATGTCGAGCAAGGCCCGCGGCGTCGACGCCGATGCGACCGGCGGCAAGCCGGTCGAGTTCGCGCCACCGGACAAGCTCGTCGAGCTCATCTTCGAGGCCGATCGCGTCGTCACGTACTGAAGATTCCCGTATTGCGGGGGTGGCGAGATTTCACCGGGTGAAGCTATCGGCCAGGTTGCGGCCCCGATCGGCTCATGGATGGCCGCTGGCATCACCCGGTGAAACGGACGGCCATGTTGGGGCCGATATCGACTCGAAGTTGGTCGTTACCTTCACCGGGTGAAACGCGCGGGTACTGAGATTCCCGTCTTGCGGGGCTGACCGGCGCGGGCGTATCGTTCGGGCCCTACCCCGGCGGAAGGGGATCACGAGCTGTCCGAGCCGCTCGAATTCGTCGCCCACGGCGCGACCGCCATCCTGGCCACGTGGCTGGGCCTGCTCGTCGTGACCCGTGCGCGCCGGACGCCGGGCGCACCGATCTTCGGGTTCCTCTGTTTCCTGCTCGTCACGTGGTGCGTCGCGATCATCATCCAGCGGCTCGGCCCGGCCGAGAGCATCGTCGCGCCGGTCAACCTGCTCGAGGATGCCGCCGCCTTTCTCCTTCCACCGGCCACGACCCACATCGCCATCTCGGTCGCCGTCGAGGGGCGCCGGTCGGCCTTCGCCAACGCGGTCCTCGCGGCGGGGTACACCCTGGCAATCCTCGCGATCGCGCAGGCGGCGCTCGACCCGGCGCACCCGATCCAGTTCACCCCGCCCGCCTTCTCGCCACTCGGCATTCCCGCGCCGGTCGTGGCGTGGGCGTTCGCCATCGCCCGCCTCGCCATCTGGTCGGCGGGCATCGGCTATCTCGTCGCTGGCCTGCGCCAGGCGGGGGCGGACCGGGCGCGCCGGCGGCAGCTGGCGTTCGCGACGCTGACGGTCGTCCTGGGCGTCATCGGTGGGATGCTGCGCATCGTTCCCGAGGAGCTCGGCGGGCCGCGCTGGGTCGGCGTTTCGCTCATCGCGATCGCGACGGTCCTGGCGACGTACGCCGTCGTGGCGCAGCACGTCTTCCTGGCGCCCGAGGTCGCGGGCCGTGCCGTGCGCTGGTCGCTCGTCGCCGGCCTGGGCGTCGTCGTCTACGTCGCGACCCTCGTCCTGCTCGAGGAGGCGACGGCCCGGCTGCTCGGGATCGACTTCCCGATCATCACGCCGCTCGCCCTCGTCGTGACCCTCGCCCTCTTCGAGCCGATCTCCGACCTCCTTCGGACACGAACCGCCGCGAGCCCGCGGGCCGCGGCCCGCGATCGGCTCCTCGGGGCGCTCGGCATGGGCTCGATGCCTCGGCAGGAGCCCGACGTCGCTCTCGGCCCGGCACTCGACCGGCTCGTCCGCACGTTCGAGATCACCGGAGCCGAGCTCATCGTCGATGGCGCACCGGCCGCGTCGAGCGGGACCGTGGATCCCGACGACCCCCTCGCCGTGCGCCTGATGCTGACCCACGGCGACGTCCCCTTGGGCCACGCCGTCTTCGGCCGCAAACAGAGCGGACTCTCGTTCACGCCCTCCGATCTCGAGGCACTCGAGCTGGCCGTCTCGTATCTCGGTTCCGGCCTACGCCTCGCCGAGCGAGGCGAGGAGCAGGCTGCGGCGCTCCAGCAGCTGCGCGCCGAGCGTGCCGTGCACCAGTCTCGCGGGACGGCACTGAGCGAGGCCCTCGCCGACGCGGCGACGCCACCGCAGGGCCTGCAGGTCTACGCGCTCGGCTCGCTGCGCGCCGAGCTGGACGGCGAGCCGGTGCGGCGATGGGGCGGCGAGAAGGCCGGCTCGCGGCAGGCCGAGGCGATCTTCGCGTTCCTCTTCGATCGCGGTGAGCGCGGGGTGGCGAAGGACGAGATCCTCGAGCTCGTCTGGCCGGACGTCGACCTCGCTCGCGCGGACGTCGCGTTCCATCGCACGATGCTCGGCCTGCGATCCGTCCTGCGACCCGCACGGCGACAGCGCGGCGCGGAGGGCGTCATCAGCTTCGCGAACGATCGGTATCGCCTCGAGCCGTCCGTCGTGGCGTGGAGCGACGTCGACAACTTCGAGCGTCTCGTGGCCGAGTCGATCGACGCCGAACCGGACGCGGCGGTCCGCCTCCTCGAGCAGGCCCGCGCGCTCTACCGCGGCGACTACCTCGACGACTGCCCGTTCTACGGGGACAGCGCGCCGGTCGAGGATCGGCGAACCGACCTGCGCCAGCGGTATGTCGATGTCCTCGTCGAGCTCGGCGAGCACTACGCCGGACGCGGCAACCGCACGGCTGCGGCGGCCTGCCTGCGCCAGGCACAGAGCACGGCCGACGAGGACCTGCCCCGCGTCACCGAGGCGCTCGGACGGCTGACCCTCCCGGCGGTCGCCGACTCCGCCTGACCGGCTAGGCCTCCTCGACGGTGAGCGTTCCCTGCATGCCCGGATGCAACGTGCACACGTACGTGTACTCGCCGGCCTCCGGCGCGGTGAACTCGATCGTTTCTTCTTCGCCGGGCTGTATCGTCGCCGTGGCGGCACTGATCGGCGCGATGAACACGAGGTTATGCGCCACAATCGACTCGTTCACGAAGGTGAGACGCACCGTGGCGCCGGCCGTGACCGAGATCTCGGTCGGATCGAACTGCAGCTCGGCGCCTTCGTCAGTCCCGACAGTGACCTCGACGGAAGGCTCCTGCTGATCGGCCGATGGCGAGGCGGTGGAATCCGCTTCGCACGCGGCGAGGATCAGGAGGAGGACGACAAACGGGGCGAGGAATCGGAATACAAACATCGGGACAGATCGGGCCTCAAAGCGGGGCTTGGTGGGCCCCTATGCTAAACCAGCACCAACCCCATCCTCGTCGGCGTGGAGCGCCGCTCGGATCTTCCTGAGCGACGGGTTCCCGAAACGCGAAAGTGACCGGCGCCTCCACCGTGGGAGACGCCGGTCGATCGGTATGGCCTGGGCGTGAGAGCCCCGAGCTACGGAGTGGGCTCGCGGGGCGGAGTCGTCGGCTCCGGGTTCGTGGCCGAGCCGCCACCTGGCGGGGACCCTGTCGCCGGCGTGCCGCCACTTGGCGAAGAGCCTGTCGCCGGCGCGGTGGCCGCATTGGCCGTGCCGGACGAGCCGGTCGACGACTTTGCCTGGTACTGGGCGACCTTCTGGCTCGCCGCCTGACCCTTCTCGTACCAGCCGGCCGTGATCTTGGCGGCGGTCTGCTGTCCGCCGAGGCCGAAGGCGAGGCCGATGGACAGGACGAGGATCGCCACGAGGCCCATGAAGAGCGTGTTGACGGTCGTCGCGGCGATGCCGAGCTGATCGACGGCCGCAATGATCGCGAAGGCGAGGATCGCGTAGTACGCCACGCTTCCGAGCAGCTCGGAGTTGCTGAAGCCCATCTGCCCGGTCGAGCCGCGCACGAGACCGGCGACGAAGCGGGCGATGAGCGCACCGATGACGATGATCGCGATGGCGACGACGAGGTTCGGCAGCCAGAGCAGGATCGCGTTGATGATCGAGCTGATCTGGTTCAGGCCGAGGATCGAGGCCGCGGCCTGGATCGCGATGAGGCGAATGAACCACTTGATGATCTCGGCAACGATCGCGCTCGCGGTCCATTCCGATCCGCTGCGCTCGATGAACGAGCTGATGCCGGTCGTCTGCGCCGCACGCTCGAAGCCGACCATCTTCAGGCCGCGCTCCACGAGGCCGGCGAGCAGGCCGGCGAGAAGCCAGCCGATGACGAGGATGAGGATCGCGCCGATGAGCGCGGGAAGGAACCCGAGGAAGTTCTGAAGGGCCTCGGTGGCCGACACCATAACGGCGTCGCCCCAGTCTTGGACGGTGTTTTCCATGTTGGGCGTTCTCCTGTGGCAGGCGTCTAGCCTACCGGGGTTGCATGTCACGTGCCCCGTCGATTGCGCGCCGGACGCTCTCGAGCAGGCGGTCGATGTTGAGCGGCTTGCCCAGGACGGCGACAGCCTCGAGCGTCTCGCTCGGCCGCTGCCAGTACGCCGAGAGCACGATGACCGGGATCCTCGTGAGCTCGTGCCGTCGCAGCATGTGCGACCGCAGCGTGAACCCGGACATCTCCGGCATGAACAGGTCGGTGATCACGAGGTCTGGCAGGCGCTCGGCCATCTCGGTGAGCGCCAGACCTCCCGACGCGACGGCGATGACCTCGTAGCCTTCCGCCTCAAGGACCTCCCGCAGCACGGCGCGCATCTCGACCGAGTCCTCGGCGACGAGGACGACGGGGCGCTGGTCGGGCGGCCGTACCTCGACGGGCTGGGCTTCGATCTGCTGCATCGGTGGATCTCTCGGAACGGCGCGGTTTGCCCGCGACAACGCAATCTCCGTGCCGCGTCCGTCACATTCAGCGGCACGTTTCACCGGGTGAAGGTAGTGACCAAGAAGGAGCCGATTCAGGCCGCACCTTGGCCGCCTGTTTCACCGGGTGACGCCCATGGCCATCCACGACCCAATGCGGGCCGCAACCTGGCCGATACCTTCACCGGGTGAAAACCCACCGGCAATCGACCGGTAAGCGCCCAGCGCGATGATGAGAAGCGTGACCAGCCGCGAGCGACGTGCCATCCGCGCGACCGTTGGCATGCAGCGCGACCTGCGCAAGGCCGGCGAAGACCTGCGCGAGTCGCGTCTTCGATCAGGACTGACGCTCGACCAGGTCGGAGCCGCCGTCGGCGTGTCCGCAGCGACGATCCTGCGGACCGAGCGTGCCATCGGGCCTGGAACACGACCCGAGCAGCTGGCCCGGCACGCGGACGCCGTCGGCCTCCGCGCGCGCCTCCTTCTCTACCCTGCGGACGACCCGATCCACGACGCACCGCAGGTTCGGCTGCTGCGCGACTTCCGCGCGCGCATCGGTACCGGTCTGCCGATGGAGGTCGAGCGACCGGTGATCACCGTCCCCGGATCAGGGGACCGCCGAGCCTTCGATGCCGTCATCCGTCTCCCGAACGGCGATTGCGGCGTCGAGTGCTACACCCGCTTCCACGATTGCCAGGCGCAGCTCCGCGCGGCGCGTCTGAAGCAGCGGGACGCTCAGCTGCATCGACTGATCATCGTGATTCGGGCCACCCGTACGAATCGCGTTGCGGTGAGGACCGCTGCGGACCTCATCGCATCGAGCTCTCCGCTCGGCTCGAAGGCCGTGCTGACCGCACTCCGGGCCGGCCGCGATCCGGGCGCCAACGGCCTGGTCTTCATCTGACCAGGCCACCTGGAGAGGGGCGCGTTTCACCGGGTGAAGGTAATGACCAAGAAGAGGCCGATCCGGACCGCAACTTGGCCGCCTGTTTCACCGCGTGACGCTCATGGCCATCCACGAGCCATTACGGGCCGCAACCTGGCTGATAGCTTCACCGGGTGAAAGACCGAGTCTCCGTGCCGCGTCCGTCATGATGGGAGCATGCCGCCGTCCTGCTGCACGCCCGACTACGACACCGTCTTCGACGCGCGATCCGCGCGGCGGCAGGCGCTGGCCTATCGCCGATCCGGCGCCGGGGGGAGCACGCTGCGCCTCCTGAACGCGATCCGCGAGACCGAGACCGAGGTCGCGGGCGCATCGGTGCTGGACATCGGCGCCGGCATCGGTGTCATCGGTCTCGAGCTGCTGTCCGCCGGGGCCGCCTCGCTGACGAGTGTCGACGCCTCGCGGCCGTCAGTAGCCGTCGCCGAGGGGGAGTTGCAGCGTGCCGGCATGGCGGACCGCGCAACCGTGCGGCATGGTGACTTCGTGGAGCTCGCCGGCGAGATCGAGGCGGCCGACGTCGTGACGCTCGACCGCGTTGTGTGCTGCTACGGCGATTGGCGAGCGCTCGTGGACGCATCGGTCTCGCACGCCCAACGAGTCATCGGCCTCGTCTATCCGAACGAGCGTTGGTGGCTGCGCGCCGGCATCGGCAGCGGCAACCTCATGCTGCGGCTCGTCGGCCAGTCGTTCCGCGGCTACGTGCACCCGGAGCGCGCGATCGACGATCGGATCCGGCGTGCGGGCTTCGAGCGGCGCACGCATCACCGCGGCTGGGTGTGGCAGACCGTGCTGTACGAGCGGGCGGCGCGCTGAACCGAGCGACCTAGCGGGCGTAGCGGACGCCGGCGCCACGGCGTTCCTTGTTCAGGCGGCGGTTCAGGTGCAGCCCCTCGAGCACGAACTCTGTGGCGGACGCGCGCCCGGCGGCCGACTCGCCGGCGTCGAGGCGGGCGATCGCCGATCCCAGCTCCGCGACCGCGCTCACGAGCTCGCCGTGCGCCGACGACGGCACGAACTCCCCGACCTCCGCCTCCAGGCCCTCGGTCTCGAACCGCTCGATGAGCGGCATGAGCTCGGCCAGCGCGAAGTGGCGGTTGAAGACGTTCACGACCGCTCGCGCCACGAGCTTCTCGACGACGCGGTCCTCGCGCGTCTCGTCGCCGAGGGTCTCGAGCTCGATCTTTCCGGCCGTCGAGGCCACGACCGCGGGCAGGTCACTGATCCGCGGTGCCGCCGACGGCTCGCCGAGGCGAACCGCCCGCTTCAGCGCCGCCGCGCCGAGCGTCTCGTGATTCGAGATCGTGACGCGCACCGACACGCCGGAACGTTGCGACACCTCGGACGAACGTCGGGCGAGCTGCGACAGCTCGGCGACGATCTCCTTCATGAATCCCGGCGTCTGCACCGGGACCGATGCCGGCGTGCCCTCTGCGGCGTCCTCGAACGCCGAGGTCTCACCCTCCATGATCGCGATCTCGGTCGCCGCCTCCTCGGGGTAGTGCGTCCGGATCTGGGCCCCGAACCGGTCCTTGAGCGGCGTGATGATCCGGCCGCGGCTCGTGTAGTCCTCCGGGTTGGCCGACGCGATGACGAACAGGTCGAGCTCGAGGCGGACCCGGTACCCGCGAACCTGGACGTCGCGCTCCTCCATCACGTTGAGCAGGCCGACCTGGATCCGCTCCGCGAGGTCGGGCAGCTCGTTGAGGCTGAAGATGCCGCGGTGCGTCCGCGGCAGGAGCCCGTAATGGATCGTCAGCTCGTCGGACAGGTAGCGGCCCTCGGCCACCTTGACGGGATCCACCTCGCCGATGAGGTCGGCGATGCTGATGTCCGGGGTGCTGAGCTTCTCGCTGTACCGATCCTGTGCGGCCCACCAGCCGATCGGCGTCGCGTCGCCGTGCTCCGCGACGATGCTCCGCGCGAGCGGCGAGACCGGATGGAACGGGTCGTCGTGGAGCTCGGTGCCCGCCACGTACGGCAGCCAAGGGTCGAGCAGCCCCACGAGGGCGCGCGCGATGCGGCTCTTCGCCTGGCCCCGCTCGCCGAGGAGGATCACGTCCTGGCCGGCGAGGATCGCATTCTCGAGCTGCGGCAGGACGGTCTCGTCGTATCCGAGGATGCCCGGCAGGAACGGGTCGCCGGCCCGGATGCGATCGAGCAGGTTGCCGCGCATCTCGGCCTTGACGGTCCGCGAGCGCCAGCCGGCGGAGCGCAGCTCACCGAGGGTCGTGTCTGCGGGGCGCTGGGTCGCGGGCTCGGGCATCAGGCGCAGAGGCTAGCACCCGAGCGGCACAACGGCTATGGGGCCGATTCGTAACGGCCGCCGCTACAGATCCGCTCGTGATGGCCAGGGCTCAGAACGGGCCGCCGCACGCCCACGGGCGCCCCGGCGATCCCCCTGGCGAGAGGCTATCCCCACCGGGCCACTCGACGGTACGCGCAGGTCGCTGAACCAGAAGTACTGGGTCTTCGTGGCCTCATTTCGGGGCGTCGTACTGCGCGAGGGGGTCCCAAAAGTCGGCCAGACCATCGGCCTATGGTCGAGGGGGGACGAATTCCCGATCCTTTGCGGCAGCCGGACGACCATTGGGGCAACCGGACATGGCATTCGTGAAGCCAGGGACTCGATCGACAGCCCCAAACATCCGGGGACTCGAACGCGGAGCAATCATCACATGACCATCCCGAACACCTCAATGTGGCGTCGCCTGCGGCGGACCGTGGCCGGCCGCATCGCGGTGACCGGCCTGCTCGCGGCTTCGGCCCTCACCGGCGTCGTCTCGCTGGCCGTCTTCACCGACTCCGAAGACGTCACGTCCAACAGCTTCAACACCGACGTGATCGACATCAGCGTCAGTCCCGCCACTGCGCTCGTCACGGCAACCGACATGCTGCCAGGCGACATCGCCGACGGCGAGCTGACGATCACGAACAACGGCGCCAGCGACGTGCGCTACGCGATGTCCACTGCGGCTGACAACACCGACACGCTTGGTCTGCGCGACCAGCTGGTGGCGACCATCCGGACCGAGGGCACCTCCTGCGCCGCGTTCGACGGCACCCAGCTCTACAGCGGCGCCCTGTCCAGCGCGGCCATCGGCAACGCGGCCCAGGGTGCCGACGCCGGAGACCGAACCATCGCGGGCGCAGGCTCCGAGATCCTCTGCTTCGAGGTCGAGCTGCCGCTGAGCACCGGCAACGCCTTCCAGGACGCTGCCACCACAGCGGTGTTCACCTTCGATGCCGAGCAGATCGCGAACAACCCGTAGGCCTGGATTCGCGCAACCGAGCCGGGTGAGGGGGGAACCCTCATCCGGCTCATCGGGTTGGTCTTTGGACCACATGACTCGCATCACCCGAAAGGCTGGAGCATCCCGATGAAGAACGTGCCACGCGCGATCGTCATTGGGTTCGACCATGCGCTCACGGCGGCGGTCACCATCTGGCTCGCCCTGGTCCTGCTGCTGGCCGTGGCGCAGCTGGTCCTGCCGATCTTCGATCATCAGGCCATCGTCATCCGCGGCCGCTCGATGGAACCGACCATCCCGTTCGCCTCCCTGGTCGTCATCGACCGCGGGCGCGACGTGATCGCCGCCGGCGACGTGGTCACCTTCCGCGCCGAGAATGGCGTGCTCGTCACCCACCGCGTGGCCGGGGTGCTCGAGGATGGCACCTTCCTGCGCACGGCCGGCGACGCCAACGCCGATCCCGACCCGGTTCCCATCGCCGCCGCGCAGGTCGAGGGCGTGTCGGTCTGGAATGCCCCGATGCTGGGATACCCCCTCGGCATCCTCTCCAACCCGTTCGGCCTCGCCAGCCTCCTGCTCGCCATGGCGGCGCTGAGCCTGGACCTGTTCTGGTCACCGGAGGAGAAGGAGCAGGCGCAGCCGGCCGGGGCCCCGACCGGGGCGACGCTGGCGCGATGAGGCCCGTCGCCCGCCAGCTGGCCAGGCTCGGAGTGCTGGCACTGCTCGTCACGGCCCAGGTCACCGGCGTCGCCTTCTCCGAGGCGACGTTCAGCGGCAGCATGCCGGTGACCGGCAACCAGCTGGGCGCCACCAGCTGGCTGATGTACCTCCACAACAACCCCACGCCCCCGAGCGGCGACACGGTGGCGCAGTTCGGCCTGCCCGCCAGCGCGGCCGTCCCGACCGCGACGACGCTCTACAACTACGACATAGACTGCGACGGTCGAGCGGGTCGCACCCTGCTGCGCGGTGGTGGCACGGTCGGCGAGACCGGCGCCTGCGCCCACGCGACATGGCGCGGACCCGTTTACGGCAGCCCCATCCTGATGGACGGGACCATCACCCTCGACATCTGGGCACGCAAGACCGCCAACGGCGGCGCCGCGCCAAGCCTGATCGCCCACCTCCGCGCGTACGACCCGGTGGGCGGCACGTACACCGAGATCGGCTCCGGCAGCGTGGCGGTGAGCGGCAACGGGTTCGACCCCTACACCATCGGTATCACCGTGATCAACCACACCTTCACGGCGGGGAGCCAGCTCGAGCTCAAGCTGGTCGCCTCCGGCGGGGCGCGCGACATCGACATCGCCTACGACACCGTCGCCTACCCCGCGGCGCTCGACTGGTTCGGCGGCGGCACACCGACCCCGCCGCCACCGCCGCCGTCAGGCACGGTCTACCTGCAGAACGACCCCACGCCGCCCACCGGCGACACCGTGGCCCTCTTCGCGCTCACGGCCGACAACCCCGCGCCCACGGCAGTCACGCTCCACAACTACGACACCGACTGCGACGGACGCCTGGGCCGCACGCTGACGGTCGGGACCGGCGGCGTGGGCGAGGTGGCAACGTGCTTCTACGCGAACTGGCGGACAGGCGCCTACGACGTCGACACGACGCTGAACGGCACGGTGTCGGTGACGATCTACGCCCGCAAGAGCGCCAACGGCGGCGCGAGCCCAACGCTGCACGTCTTCCTGCGCCAGTACGACCCGACCACCGGCACGTACACCGAGGTCGCCTCGGGCAGCTCCGCAGTCGCCGTCCAGGCCAGCCAGCCCTTCGCCGCGTTCACGTTCAGCCTGGCGGTGAGCCACACCTTCGACGCCGCCAGCATGATCGAGCTCAAGCTGGCGGCGACCGGCACGAACCGCAACGTCGACATCGCCTACGACGTCGTGGCCTACCCCTCGAACGTCACGCTGCCCTGACCGTAGGCGGCCACCGCGGCCGCGACGGACGCCGGGTCGCACACGCCGCGGCTCGCCAGGTCCTCCAGGAAGGACGACCGCCGCGCGAGCTCGGCCTCGAGCGCCTCGGGCGTCGTGCCCAGGCTGTGCGCCAGGACGGCGCAGGCCGCCGGATCGTGCTCGAACGGCCGGGACGAGCGACCGCCGTCATCAGGAAGCATCGGCGGCGACGGCAGGCGCTGTGCGCCGGTCAGGCTCGGGGAGCGGTCGCCGGCGATGGCGCCCAGCCGCACCGGGGCGAGCGCGCCGTCCTCGTCAAGGCGCAGGTGCCAGGCCTCCTCGATCCGCCGGTACATCCCGGCGGGGGTGGCGTAGGCCGAGTACTGAAGGTAGATCGTCAGGCCCGCGAGATCCGCATCGGTCGCACCGAGGTGGGTGCGCAGGCCGTCGAGCGCCTCGGGCAGCGAGTCGGCGTGCATCGTCGCGCCGAGGCCCCAGCCCTTGCCCGCGAGCATGAGCGCGCCACGCGCCGCGCGGCCCCAGACGTAGATCGGTAGGTGGTCGCTCATCTCGTTGATGAGCAGGTAGCCGGTGCCCGGCTCGATCTCCTCGATCCAGTCGTACTCCTCCCACCAGCCGCGGACGAAGATGCCGGTCGTGTCCGGCGGCAGGAAGTCGACGAGGGCGGTCAACGCCGTCGTCTTGCCGGCCTGGGGCGCTTCGGAGCTGAGCATGACGCTGCGTCTCCGGGAGACGACTGCCCAGAGGATGGCCATCAGGCGGCTGTCGATCGTCGGGGTCCCGATAAGCTCGACGACGCTCATCGGCATCGGCGGAGCCCAGTGATAGCCCCACCAGCCCTCGGGGAACCGGGCGGCCCACTGTTCGCGGCTGAGCGTCATGCACGGACGGTACGGGCCGGCCACTCGCGGCGCAAACACCCGCTGCGCGCGTGCGCGAATCAGGCTGCGTGCGCCAGAACTTCCTGCGTCCGATCCTGCCCCGGAACGAATCCTGCCTGTATCAGGGTGGAAACGGATCTATGCATGAAGGGAGACCCAACCATGTTCGGACTCGGAATCGTCGGCACGATCCTGCTGATCATCCTCGTCCTCTGGCTGCTCGGCGTTCTCGGCTGAGCTCAGGAGGACAGCAGACGCCGCTGACGGGCGCGACGCCAGGCGAACGTCAGGCGCATGACAACCCCCGCCAGCGCGTCGAGGACGGCGCCGGGCAGCCCGCCCGGACCGACGTGATAGTCGACCTCGTCCTCGATCCACGTGCCGCCGCCGCGAGCGGCGGTGAACGTGTGAGAGTGGTGGAAGCGGCGCATCGGCCCCGAGAGCGTCTCGTCCACGATTCGCGCGCCCGGCACGTGCTCGGTGAAGCGGACGAGCCACGAGCGCTCGAAGGGGCCGATGCCGTAGCGCAGCTCCATCACGGAGCCCGCCCGCGGTGGGCTGGGTTCGACGCGAGCGACGCGGATGCGCACCGGAGGCGGCATGAGCCGCGCGAGGTTGGCCGGGTCGTCGAAGAACGCGAATGCCCGGTCGATGGGCGCGGCCACGCGACCGCGGCTTCGGATGACGGGCAAGTCAGACCCCGAAGGGATTGATCGGCTTCGGCGACGTGCCCTGCAGGACCGCCTTCGTCTCGGTGTACAGGTCGAGCGCCTCGAGCGACTGCTCCCGCCCGTAGCCGGACTCCTTGAAGCCACCGAACGGGACGCCGGGGAACGCGACGAACGGCGTGTTGATACCGATCGCGCCCGAGCGAATCCGCTGCGCGACACGGTGGCCACGCGCGCCGTCCGCCGTCCAGACGGTCGCGGCCAGGCCGTAGCGCACGTCGTTCGCGAATGAGATGGCCTCCTTCTCGTCCGCGAAGCGGGTCAACGTCACGACCGGCCCGAAGACCTCCTCCTGCGCGATGCGCGAGCCATTGCTCACGCCACCGATGACGGTGGGAGCCACGAAGGCCGCGGCATCGAGCCCGTCGCCGAGCGACAGGTCACCCCCGGACAGGAGCTCGCCCCCGTCCTCCAGGCCCATCTCCACCATCCCACGCACCTTGTCGGCGTGCGCGCGGCTGATGAGCGAGCCGACCTTCGTGTCATCGGCCAATGGGTCACCGACGGTGAGCGCCTTCGCCTGCTCCGCGAAGGCCGATGCGAACGCGTCGTACACCTCGTCCTGCACGAGGATCCGGGAGCGAGCCTCGCACGACTGCCCGGCCGAGTAGTAGATCGCCCACAGCGAGCCGATGACGGCGGCCTCGAGGTCCGCGTCGGCGAAGACGATGTTCGGTGACTTTCCGCCGAGCTCCAACGAGACTCGCTTGAGCGTCTTCGCGGCGGCCTCGGCGATGCGACGGCCGGTCGCCGTCTCGCCGGTGAAGGCGACCTTGTCGATGCCCGGATGCGCGGCGATCGCCTCCCCGACCTCCGCGCCGGGACCGGGGACGACGTTGAGGACGCCCGGCGGGATGCCGGCCTCAAGCGCGAGCTCGCCGAGCCGGATGGCGGTCAGCGGTGTTGCCGATGCCGGCTTGAGCACGAGCGTGTTCCCGGTCGCGAGCGCGGGTGCCACCTTCCAGGCGGCCATCATGAGCGGGTAGGTCCACGGGATGATCGCCCCGACGACGCCGACCGGCTCGCGCAGCGTGTACGACACGACCGCCGGGTTGACGACGTGCGAGCGCCCGTACAGGTGCTGCGTGGTGCCGGCGAAGAACTCGAGGGTCGAGACCGCGACCTTGATCTCGGCCGCGCACTGCCACTTCGCCTTGCCGTTGTTGCGCGACTCGAGCTCGGCGAGCGCATCGGTCTGCTCGTCGAGCAGCTGCGCCAGCCGGTTGAGCATCCGAGCGCGCTTGGCGGGCGCCGTCTTCGCCCAGGCGCCGTCGAATGCCCCGCGGGCGGCGGCGACCGCAGCATCGACGTCATCGGTGCCGGCCTGGGCGACCGTGGCGAGCTCGGCGCCGTGCGCCGGATCGAAGGTGGGAAAGGTGGCGCCGGCGGCAGCGTCGCGTAGCTCGCCGTCGATCAACAGCTGGGTGGCGGTGGTCATGGGCGCCATGGTACCGGGCGTCCTACACCTCGGCCTCGACGTCGGCGCCGAAGCGGTACATGTCCACGTCGCACACCGCCTCGTAGCCGATGGCCCGATAGATCTTGTTCGAGGTCGGGTTGGCGAGATCGGTGAAGAGGAAGACGAAGTCCCTGCCGCGGTCCAGCTGGTCCTGGCTGGCGGCGGCGGTGAGCGCGCTCGCGTAACCTCGGCTGCGAAGCTCCGGCGGGGTGTAGACCGGACCGATGCGCACGCCGTGCGGCGTCTCGCCGCTCGATCCGACCATCGAGACGGGCTCGCCGCCGTCCTCCCAGAAGTAGATCCACGCGTGCGGGCTGGCGAGCCAGCGGGCCACGCCCTCCTCCGGGTCGCGCGGCTTGGGCGCGCCGGGGACCGCCTCGTCGAGGAACGCGAGCCACCAGCGCAGCACGAGCGCGTGGTCGCGCGGCCCGGCAAAGCGCCACCTACCGCTCGCCGGACGCTGCGGCGGGATCACGCGCTCCAGGCGAAAGATGCGTTCGGCGAGCTCGATCCTCGCCGGCTGGCCAGTGGCGTCGGTCCAGTGCCGGGCGAAGCGCTCCGCCGGCTCCGTCGGACCGAGCACGCCCGGAAGCGGCTCGCCCTTGAGCGACTCCACCAGCAGGTCGAGCGCCTCGGGGCTCTCCACCCACGAGAGCACCTGGTTGTGCGGCGGCGTGCGCAGGGTGGCCGCCACGACCCGGCCGGCGGCATCGGTCACGGTGGCGAAGCTCGGAGGGTCGTCGACGAACCGGTCCGGCGCCGTCCGGACGTTCGAGCAGATGCCGAGGATGAGGTTGTGCTCGGCCTCGCGCGCCTCCAGGAAGGAGCCCGCGGCACCCAGGAACTCGTCGACCGTGCCATGCCGGTGGACCGTGAAGCGCATCGGCCAATGATGCCGCACTTACGCCGGCAGCCGGATGACGAACGTCGTCCCAGCCGGGCCGGTGGACTCCACCTCCACGGTTCCACCGTTCGCGCCGATGAGCTCGCGCGCGACGGTGAGGCCGATCCCGCTCCCGGCCACGCCGGTCGAGCGCGCGCGGTCCGCCCGGTAGAAGCGCTCGAAGACGTAGGGGAGATCATCGGGCGGAATGCCGGGGCCACGGTCGATGACCCGCAGCGAGCCGTCCGCCACCTCAACGCGCACCTCGGCGTCGCGCGGGGAGTACTGGATCGCGTTGATGACCACGTTGCGCAGGGCGCGCGCCAGCTGCCCGCGGTCGGCGCTGGCCCAGGCCTCACCGACGACGACGGCCGCGACTCCGCGCTCCCGCAGCAACGCCTCGGCCCCGGCCACGACCTCGCGCGCCAGCTCGCCGAGCTGGACGCGCTCCACCTGTCGCTGAAGCGGCGCGGCCTCGGCCCGTGTCAGC
Source organism: uncultured Steroidobacteraceae bacterium (assembly GCA_964552085.1). GTDB lineage: Bacteria > Chloroflexota > Limnocylindria > QHBO01 > QHBO01 > JACDBZ01. The sequence goes on along the minus strand of CAZKFP010000178.1, from coordinate 4,442 downwards.
TCGCCGAGCTGGGTGATCACGCCCGAGAGGCCCATCGCCGCGATGCGGGCGCGCTCGAGCTGCTCCGCGTCGGCGGCGACAACCCCGTCGACCATGGCCTGCAGCTGCGATTCCAGCACCGTCGCGGGCGTGGCCAGGTCATGGGCCAGGTCGCTGGCCGCGCGGCGGCGGAGCTCCTCGGACCGTTCGAGGCGCGCGGCCATCGTGTTGAAGGCGCCGGCCAGCTCAGCGGACTCCGAGTCCGCCCCGCCCCGGGCGCGCGCCGACAGATCGCCGCGCCCCAACCGGCGCGCGGCCTCGGCCACCTCGCGCAGGGGCCGCGTCACCCGGCGTGCCACGACGGCTGCCGCGAGCAGGAGCGCCGCAACGGCCACCGCCCCGGTGAGCAGCAGCGCGGTGTTGAACGCTCCGAGGAACGGCGCTCGCGGGTTGGCCACGACGACCTCGAGCGTCCGGCCGCCGGAGAGCGGGTTCGACCACGTCTGGGTCTCCGCTCCCGCCGGCAGCTGTCCCGCGGCTGCCAGCTCGCGGCCGTCCGCGTCGCGGATGCGCGCCACGCCTCGGCTCTCCGTCGCCACGCGCCTCACGAGGGCGTCCAGCCGTCGCTCCCCCACCCCACGCTCCAGCGCCTCCTCGACGAACGCGACCGCCAGCCCGAGCCGCTGCTCGTCGCGCGGTCCGAGGGTGTCCTCCAGCGAGCGCGACGCGGCGCGGTTCACGACGATGCCGGCGAGGAGCAGCACGACCACGACCACGGCGGAGAGCAACAGCGCCAGGCGCACCGCCAGCGACTGCCCCGTCACGCCGTCGGGTCCTTCGCGGCGACCAGCCGGTAGCCGCTGGCCGGCACCGTCTCGATCAGCCACGGCTCGCCGGCGTCGTCGCCGACCTTGCGGCGCAGGTTGGCGACGTGGACGTCGACGACCCGCTCGTAGACCTCGTCCGGCCGCCTCGCGACGATCTCCAGCAGCTGGGTGCGTGGCCACACCGCGCCCGGGCGCGACGCCAGGGCCACGAGGAGCGCGGCCTCGCCCGGCGTCAACCGCCCGGTGCCACCGTCGGCGAGCGTGTACCGCCGCGAGCCTGGATCCAGCACGAGCCGCCCACCGCCGAGGCTGAGCATCAGCGCATCGTCGGGGCCCGACGGTCGTGCGCGGCGCAGGATAGCCGCCACGCGGGCGGTGAGCTCGTGGGGATTGAATGGCTTGGCGAGGTAGTCATCCGCACCGGCGCGCAGCCCGGCGATACGCTCCGCATCGGTCCGCTTCGCGGAGGTGATGAGCACGGGCACGTCGCCCGCATCCCTCAGGGCGTCCAGGACGGTCTCGCCCTGCATGCCGGGGAGCATGAGGTCCAGGATCACGAGATCCGCGCCATCGGCATCGAAGGCGGCCAGGGCGGATGGGCCGTCCGCGGCCTCGATCACCCGGTGGCCCTCGCGCTCCAGGTAGAGGCGCAGCAGGCTCCGCAGCTGGGGCTCGTCCTCGACGATCAGGATGCGCGCGCGACTCATCGGCGCATCCTACGCGGCCGCGTGTTCAGAGCATGTGAAGACGCACGGCCCGGATCTTGGCGCGATCTTCATCCCCCGGGCCGATCATGACGCTCATCCGTATCCCACTCCAGCAGGAGACAGACCGATGCGACTTGGAATTGCGAAGGCCCTCGGCGCCGCCGGGGCGCTCATCACCGCGGCAATCGTGGGCGGCACGCTGATCGGCTCCACCCTGGCGGTGGACGAGGACGCCCCCGCCGACAGCGATGCCGGCGCCTACTGCGAGACGTTCATGGACACCTTCGCCGCCGAGCTCGGAACCACCCGCGAGGGGGTCATGGCGGCCGGCCAGGTGGCCGCCAATGCGGCCATCGATGCCGCCGTGGCCGCCGGCGACCTCACCGAGGAGCGGGCAGCCGCCATGCGCGAGCGGGTGGCCGAGTACGACGGCGAGGGCTGCCGCTGGTTCGGGCCGGGCCATCGTGACGGGCCAGGGCGCGGGGCCGCCGGCTTCGTTCGCGGCTTCATCGGCGCCGGAAGGTTCGACGCCGCCGCGGAGGCGCTCGACCTGGAAATGGCGGAGCTGATCGCCGGGCTGCGCGAGGCGGGCGGCCTCGAGGCGCTGGCCGAGGCCCAGGGCGCCAGCTACGACGAGGTGACGGCCGCCGTCCTTGCCGACGTCGAGGCGGAGCTCGACGCCGCCGTCGCAGCGGGCAACCTGGCGCAGGAACGCGCCGATGCGGTCCTCGAGCGGGTGACGACCTGGCTGGACGATGGCGGCGAGCTTCGCGACGCGCGGCACCGCCACGGCATGCGCGACGAGGGCGGCTGATCCGAGGCTGATCCGTACGACCGGGGCTCGCGGGCACGACCCTGAAGCCCCGGTCCACTTGGGCTGCGGCCCCCCTGGGGCGGCCGCAGTCTCGCCGCAGGTCCGGCGAGTACAGTGCGTGCCATGACCACGACACAGCCATCGCAGGCGGGCCACGACACGCGGCCGCTGCTCTTCATCGGTGCCGGCATTCTCCTGCTCGTCATCATCAGCGTTGCAGTGGTGCTGCTCGTGGGACGAGGTGCCGCAACCGAGTACCCCGCCGGCTCCCCGGAAGGCGCATTCCAGCGCTACCTGACGGCGTACGACGACGGTGACTACGAGACGGCGTACGGATACTTCTCCGAGGACGTCCACGCGCGGATGTCGCTGGAGGACTACCGCCAGGGCGCGCAGATGTTCGGCGGAGGCATGGGCTACGGCGGCACGTCGCAACGGGTGCTCTTCCAGGGCAGCGAGGGCGGTGGCGATCGCGTGCGACTCAACCTCGTGATCGAGTACTTCTACGGCGACGGAATGAGCGGCGGCTCGAGCCGGCAGCCCCTCCAGGTCAACATGGTCCGCGAGGACGGGCAGTGGCGGATCGACGACCCCTTGACCGGGCTCGAACCCTTCCACCGCCAACCCTTCTAGCCACGACCGAGGAGAGGATCGAACCGATGCAGACCGCCCGCCGCATGTACGTCTACCTGCTGTCGGGCATCTCGCTCGGCACGCTGGTCGTGGGCCTGAGCATGCTGCTCACCGTTCTCCTCGACGCGCTCGGCCTGCGCGGCACCGGGGGCGTGATGTTCGGCGGCCCGGACGCCACAGGCCAGCAGCTCACCCTGGCCTCGGCCCTCACCGTCGTGTCGCTGCCCGTATGGCTCGCGCACTGGATCGCCGCCGAGCGGTCGGTGGCTCCGGGCCGCGCCGGGGCCGATCTCGAGCGCAGCTCCGACGTGCGCGGCCTGTACTTCGCGGTCGCCATGGGCGCCCTGCTGCTCGCTGCGGCCCTTGCGGCGCGCGCGCTCATCGAGTGGCTCGTCCTTGCCATCGTGGGGGACGCGGACAACTTCATGTCCTCGAACCCCGCCGGCGACCTGGCGCTCCTGCTCGTGGCCGGAGCAGCGTGGGGCTACCACGTCGCCCTCCGCGCCCGCGACTGGCGTCACGGCCAGCTGCGCGACGCGGGGGCGTTCCTTCCGAGGACCTACCTCTACCTGGCCACGTTCATCGGACTGCTGGCGATGCTGTTCGGCATCGTGAGCCTCGTCGAGCTCACCGGACGCGTGCTCCTCGACGAACCGGGCTTCGAATTCGGCGACGCGGGCAACTGGTGGGCGTATCCACTCGCGTCATCCATCGCCGGCGTCGTTGTCGGCGGTACCGTGTGGGTCGGCCACTGGGCATTCGCGGGCCGGCTGCTCGCCGACCCCGGCTGGCGGGGCGCGAGCGAGCGCGCCTCGCGCGTTCGGCTCACGTACTACGTCGCGGTCATCGTCGTGACCGCCGCCGTCGCGGTGGGTCAGCTGGTGGGCAGCGCGGCCGCCGCCCTTCGAGTGGCATTCGGCATCTCGGAGGCACTCGATGTCGGCCAGGCGGCGGGGCTGATCGTCCTGCCGCTCATCGGCGCGCTCATCTTCGGCCTTGCCTGCGAGCTGCATCGGCGCTGGCTCGCCGGAGAGTCCGCGACGACCGGCGTGGCCGGCCGGGTCCACACCTCGGGGCGGCTGGAGGAGTACGGCACCGCGCTCGTCGGCCTCGCGGTCGCCGGAATCGGGGTCGCGATGCTGATCGGCCTGACGATCAGCGCGGTCCTGACCGCCGGACGAACCCTCGGAGGGACGGATCCCCTGCTCCACGAGCTGTCGTACAGCGTTCCAATGGCCATCTTCGGCGCCGCGCTGTGGATCTGGAGCTGGCGGCGCGCCTCCGCCCGATTCGCGTCGGCGCCCGCCGAGGAGGCCGGAGCGACGAGCCGTCGCGCGGCCCTCCTCATCGTCGTGGCGGTCAGCCTGCTCACGGGCCTCGGCAGCCTCGCCTTCATCCTGTACCGCGTCTTTGGTGCGGCCTTCGGGGTGGCGCTCGGCGGGGACGTGGCCGCCGAGCTGAGCCAGCCCATCGGCGCGCTCA